>NZ_VOQX01000048.1:0-38060 GCF_016643525.1 Pantoea sp. Morm
CGCCCCACCGAGATACTTTATAATCCCCGCTCCGCTGGCCCCTTAGCTCAGTGGTTAGAGCAGGCGACTCATAATCGCTTGGTCGCTGGTTCAAACCCAGCAGGGGCCACCAAATTATCAATAACTTACCTCAAATTTACCGCTAAGCTGGTTTTCCAGGATGCTTATAGGATACCGGCCTGAAGTAGAGCAAAGTAGTGCTTCACCCACCATATATTCAGTCAATTTTTGCTTTAAGCTAACTTCAACCTAAGGCTACTTAACGCTCAGGCCATCTTTGGCATAAAGCTGTTCAGCAAGCGCAATGTCCGCTTTGAGCGAAAAGCGGACATCCGTAGCTGTCATTACTCGTAAAGAATTTGCTTGCTTAGTCGTGTATTCATTAAAAGGGATCAGGTCTAAACACGACCATCAATGGTCAGTAAATAACAGAAACCTATACATCTGAGCCTTGTCTGCGGGCTTCAATGCAAAGATACTGACGTCTTTAAACTCAGCCAGTATTGACGACTCTATGGAATCTTTCTTTTCATCCACTGCAAATTGTCTCGTCCGCTGGCAGGATCTGCCCGGTAGCGGAACACCCCTGATATTTGTGCACGGACTAGGGTGTGCTTCTTCGTACGAATATCCACTTATCGCCACAGACCCTCGTTTAAATAAAAGACGTGCGATTCTTATAGATTTGCCAGGGTGTGGCTACAGTGAAAAACCTCGTGATTACAGCTATTCAATCACTGACCAGGCCAGTGTGGTGGCAGAGTTAGTAAGGTATTTAGGGCTGAATAAATGTTTTATTTACGGGCACAGTATGGGGGGGAGTATCAGTATTGAAGCGGCAGGCTTAATCACAAATCGCATGGAGGGACTTGTGGTATCTGAACCTAATTTTAGGCCCGGGGGCGGTTTTTTCAGTCGGCAGATATGCAGTCACAGTGAAGAAGAGTTCATAAACAAACACTGGAAACAAATGATTGAAAACGAATCAGGCCCCTGGGCGGGAAGCCTCGCTGTTGACGCCCCTTGGGCAGTCTGGCGAGGTGCTTCAAGTCTGATAGAAGGCGGTGACTGGCTTGAGCGATTTATTAAATTGCCAGTGCGTAAACAGCTGATCTTCGGTGAATGGTCGTTACCTGACGACGATGTCGATTATTTAGTCAAGTCAGGGATTTCAACGGTAATCCTTGATGATTGTGGGCATTGCATGTCATGGGAACAACCGGGTTATCTTTCTCTTGCACTGTCAAATTTTGTCGGTGAGTAGCAGTAAAATTCAGCACTCAATTGAGTTTCGCGGCTTGGTGCCCACCACCATACTCAGAACCGGGCGATAACGGAGGGCTGTTCATGGCACACAGCTGCCGGTCACGCAATGCGATGTTCCACCCTCAGCATCTGTGGCGATGGTCAAGTAAAATGCAAACGGGTAATCAAGTGAATGCAAATACCCAGCCAAAGAGCCTTCCTTAACTGTTTCTGGCGCCTCCATGCCGCTGACGCGGCATTCAGAGGCAGGCTGCGCACCGCTCGCCCCGGTATCAGATCCGATATCCTGCAAGTACAGGCTGCACTACAATGCTTATTTGAGATCGTGGCCAGCATGCACTGCTGCCTGCGGATTTTTGATAAGTTCCTCTGAGAATGTATGACGGAAAACGAAGAAGCAGAGTTTGCGCTGCTGATGGGTGCCGGAATAAATTAGTGCGTGGTGTGGTATCGCGATCAGGATTTCAGCCGGATGAACGAGGACGCGCGGGCGGAGCTGGAAAGTATCTTCAGCCCCGGCGACGAGTACGACGTCAGCGCAAGCCTGCAGATTAGCGTTAATATGATGATAATTGGTCAGCTGTGGGAGGACAGGCGCTTCATGGGCTTTGCCGCCCGGGCAGCCCGGACGTCCTGTTACGGAAAAAACATGGGGAAGCTTCCCGGAAAAATTGCCCTCAGGCAGCTGCTGGATGAAGTCAGTGAAGTGCTCAGAGAGCCCCGGTTTAATACGACTGAATAAACTAATTACATCCGGCGCCGTATGTTGCAGCACCGGATGACGGGGCATGACCAGAACCTCATCCCGGAACTGCGGCAATTTTAATCTGTACGAAATTTGTACTCATGCGCCCCCTCGATGGTAACCTGAGTTTCAGTCTTCTCAGGCAGCGGAATGCCCGCCCTGATACACATGTTTCACTGTAAGCATGCATTCGTTATCGGATACGACTTCAGCAGGAGTTCTGATGAGAATTAGTGAAGATGAAACTGACCAGGATATTTGCCACGATGCCTGAAGCTTGCCAGCGAGGGCGGAGAAATTAACCGTGAGCGGCTGGCCATCGAGCTGATGCGGCTGCTGGGTGGTTTAATTTTGCAAAGAGAAGAGTGACCCTCTTCTCTGATTTTACTATTGAGCAATTGCGCGGCGAACCGGATGAAGAGGCAGGATAAGGCTCCCCGCTAAATCACGCCCGTCAGTCTTGCCCTTCCCTTCCTGAACGGTCTCAATCACCCCTCTGTCCTGATGGTGAATGTTTCCCACCGTTCTTGCTGATCGGATGCCACTTAAACGCCCTTTGCGTCGGAGTTCGCCATTTTTGCCAAGGAAAACGTAGACGGCAATGTGCCTCCGATAATGATTCAGAGGATTTCGGGGCTTTTATCGAAAACGTGCCGGGTTGCTTAGTATTTATTGGCAATGGCATGGAGGAACAGGGCAGAGGTTATCTTCCACTTCATAATGCCGGATACGATTTCAATGACGACATTCTGGAAAATACTGCAAAATTCTTTGACGGGCTTGCCAGCCTTGGCCTCTCCTGAACGTAAGTTGCGGATGAGGGATAACTTCAAACCGTAAGATTTAACCCGGGCCGCATAAGGCCCCCCGGGTTAAATATCAACGCAGGCAGTAAATTATACGCGCAGCCTCATGACGGGCAGACTTCACGCCATGATCGCCTTATGAGCACTCAAATAAGCCCTGAACATCAACTCCAGTTGCCGCTTGGCTTCTACGCCGGCAGAGGGAGTTATAACCCTTATGCAAAATGCCGGGACCGCCCCAAAAAGTACGGCGGCCATCGTCTGAGCGATAATATAAGATTCACTGAAATGGCCATCACTGGCTGACGACAGTAGCTTCTCAATTGCCTGAACGCTTTTGTGTACGGCTTTATCCAGTAATCTGCCGGCATCCAAATCCACCGCAATGTAATAAAGAGCGGGGAAACCTCAGCATGCGCCATGATAGCCTCAAGGTAGGCGCCCACCACGACGGATGCAATGTCATCTGATCCCACATTCAGGTTTTCATAACAAGCCTTTTCAACAATGCTGGTTAGAGAGGCCAGATGTCGTTCCAGGAGGGCAAGTAGCAGGGACTGCTTGTTAGGGAAGTACTGATACAGAGTGCCCACGGAAACGCCCGCTCGCTCAGCAACCCGAGTGGTGTTCAGCCTGATTGGGCCTTCGTTCAGTAAAACCTGAATGGTTGCCTCAAATATTGCCGCTACAGTCTCAAGTGAGCGTTCCTGACGCGGCATTCTGCGGCGGTTGAGCGGTACTGATGAAAACCCGACCATAAGCGAATCCAAAACCTGAAGAATAGTTCATATAATAATGCTTCAGCGCCTTTCGCTCAATCTCCATCGTGAGCGAAAGGAAGAATGTAAATGTCCGGAGGTACATATGGGTAAGCTTGACGGAAAAGTCGCATTAATTACGGGTGGCAGTGACGGCATTGGACTGGCAACGGCTCAACTGTTTTGTCAGGAAGGTGCGACGGTGATAATTACTGGCCGGGATCAGGCTAGGCTGAATTCGGCAGCGGAGCATTCTGGAGGGAGGATTGATGCAGTGCGCAGTGATATCTCTGTTATGGCAGAGATAGAGCAGCTCTGTACCTATGTTAAATCCCGCTACGGCCGCGTTGATATCCTGTTTGCAAATGCTGGCGGGGGAAGACCAGGACTTTTTGTGCAGGTTACTGAAGATGACTTCGACTTAACGGTCAACACGAATTTTAAGGGCACATTTTTTACAGTACAGAAAATTCTGCCGCTGATGAGCCGGGGAAGTTCGGTGATTATGACTACGTCGACACTGAATAAGCAAGGTCGAGAGTACGTCAGTGTCTATTCGGGAACTAAAGCCGCCATACGCTCCTTAGCCCGGTCGCTGGCGGCTGAGTTATCAGATGCAGGTATTCGTGTTAATGCGCTTTCCCCGGGTTTGATTGACACTGATCAGGCCAGAAAAATCGGCATGAGTGAAGAAATGATCGAACAGTCAAATGCACACTTACACACTCTAATACCTATGCATCGAAGTGGCACTGCACATGAAATTGCCCGCGCTGCCCTTTTTCTTGCCTCTGATGACTCTTCATATATAACGGGTTCGGAGATCAGCGTTGATGGTGGGTGGGCTCAGGTGTAGTTTTCAGGGATGTGAAGATAATTAATTAAGGTTTAATGAATATTGTCCTGAATGGCTTACCGGCTCTGGATGATTATTCATTTTCGGCCCTTCACTTACACACTTAGTCTGTCGAAGGGCAGATTCAGTGTTATAAGGGGCATTTTTCAGCGTCAAACTGGATAACAGCTAAAACCGTGATGTTGACGGTAGTGGGGGCTGCCTTAACACTCAGTAAACACCTCCGGTGTCTGTATATCTCTGAGGAAGACCTCCGGCGACTGCACGTGAAAATGGATGATGCTGGCTTTATCTAGGGTAAACCATTCAACCCTGACCGAGGCCGCACTGTCGTTAAATTACAGGACAGACGCAGGTACACAGGTGCCATATCCAGAAATCGCGCTTAGGCAGGCCACAGCTCAGTTAGCGGCGGCAGTGTTTAAAGGAACTGGATGCCGGAGAACCCTTAATCAGAAAAATATGACTTTTTGTAAGAGTGTGCGGAGGCTCACGGCCGCAAAGTCAGAAAATGTCGAATGAGATGCCACCGATGAGTAAATATTTCTGGCTTTTTTTCGTACCCTTCGCTTTTTCTTTAAGTGCCAGTACTGTCGGAACAGAGGGCACCGGCGGTTATATAGTGAGACAGGGTGTAGACGGAGCTGTTGGTGGAAACGATTCAGATGGCGGCAGCGTGAGTACCAAATCTGGCATGCTGGGATGTCCGGGGGCCATAGTTCCGGATCGGGTGGGTAAATTTTATCTTACAGGTACAAAACGGGATTGTAATCCTGCCACGCAGGTTCCGAGGAAAAAACATCACCCACTGGTCCCGGCAGTTTGCTGTACACCACAAAGTTAAAAGATGTGGGGCCGGTGTCATATCTGAAACCTGAAATGGCTGAGCAAATAAGTGAGAGATCTTTCCATGAAGAAAGTCAGAAAAATGACTGATTTTATTTAGGATCAGAAGTTTATCTGCACCGTTTCGTGCCGGTTAAGCCACTTCAGGACAAATTTTTGTGTTTTGCGAATTCAGCTATACGGTTCTGTGACCGTTTATTTAAATCATAATCGCACGCCGCCAGCCCGATGTTCTTTCGTCCCGGCATTCATAAGAGTTTGAATCGCGGCTTTCACCGACTAGAGTAGGGTCAGTGCGTGCTCTGTCGCCCCCTCAGCAGACCTCGACGCCGGAACACTACTGCAACGGCCAACGCCAGCAAGGCGATTAAGAATATCAGCAGGCTGAGTCCCTGTTCACCGTTTTGACTCAGCATCAATCCGCCCAGTGCCCCTCCCAGCGAAAGAGAAAGATTATGAGCGGTGCTTAGAACCGACTGGGCAATGTCTGCATCTTCCCCGGAAGCCTCCGCGCTGGCAGCCGGCAGCAGTGCAGAGGCTCCGCCATATGAGCATCCCCATATCATGACAGCAAACGTAGCGACAAACAGCGAGTGGCTGCCCACCATAATTACCGCCGCCGCCAGTAAAAAAAGCCCCAGACAGATAATCGTCAGCCTCGGAAGATTTCTGTCAATAAATAATCCGATGATGAAAATGCCAAATACTGAAGACATACCAAAATTCATCAGCAGAATACCGGACTGGGCTTCCAGCCCAAGCGCTGCCAGTATCGGCAATATAAAGGTGTAAAGCGTATTATGGGCAGTCGCCCAGAGCAGATTGATGAGTAGTACTGCAAGCATTGCAGGATTTGTCAGGACGCCTGCAATGCGGCGGCCCGTTGAAAGCATCCGGTTCTGATGCATACTCACTTTCGGCATGAGCTTCAGCGTCAACGCCGCCATAAGCAAAGTCATCCCCGCAATGGCAACGAAAATGGCTTTCCAGCCGATCGTTTCAACCAGAAACGCCCCTACAGGAATCCCCAGAGCAAGAGCCAGTGGGACCCCCGCGTAGGCGATTGCCACCGCACGGCCTTTTTTTTCAGCCGAAACCATGCTGCGCGCATAACCCGACAGCGTGGCCCATAAAAGGCCGCCAGTGATGCCTGTAAGAAACCTTACTATCAGTATAATGTGATAATCGTCAGATAACGGCGTTATGACATTCAGCATTCCGCCAGCGATAAGGATAGTGAGCAAAAGACTGCGTCGCTCAATATTTCTGGTGGCAATGGATAGCGGTATGGCTGAAACAGCACAGCCGGCGGCATACATTGTAACGAACTGACCCGCCTGTGATGAAGTGATGCCAAGATCTGAGCTGATGTCGAAAAGCATTCCCGCCGGGATCGCCTCTGACAGCAGACTCAGAAAGCCTGCTGCGGCAAGAATAAGTAGCTTAGAAAGGCTTTTATCTTTAATTGCAACGTTCTGGCTGTCCTGCCTGATAAACATAAGAGAAAATCCCCCGAAAATTGATAGTTGAAACCATAGTGAAATAAGCTTGATCAGTTTGCAGCATGCTTACTGAAGATTGCAGAAAAATCGATCTTTTTAACGCTTCTCGCCTTCTGACCTCAGCATTTACCAGACTGAAACGGGGTTTATTTCCGGACACCTTATGATTAACAAGTACCACAGACTTTGTACCCATTCAGCCATGTGCTGTATTTAGTCCGAGATGGAATGCGCCAGTACTGGCTTATGATTTAACCCGCAGGTTTTCCTTATCAGAGAGGACGCGGATGAAATGAACTCTGAAATTGACCTCAGTCGGCAGCGTCTGTTCCTGCCAGAAGCGCTGAACGGTAAGCCTGCCCATCAGGTCAATGGTTCAGTCCATGGTCACCAGACGCGGTGGCTTGGAATATTTCCCAGCATAATTCCTTAAAAAAGAAACATATCTGGATGGAGGTAGCCCCATTGTGAACTTGAAAGCACGACAAAAACTTTGCTGTGATGAGTAACCATACTCATAAGCCACGTCGATTGCTTTTCTTCCCATAGAAATATCAAGCGCGGCATTCCCGAGCTTATTTTTTCTTACATATAAGGCAAGAGAAACCCCCGTAACACTTTTAAACATCCTTCTCAAGTGGCCTTCACTATATCCGGATAAGCTTGAAATATCATTTATTGACAATTCTCCCTTGAGGTCTTTTTCGATCATTTTAATGACACCTTCAACCACACCACTAAAATATTTACTGCAACTTAAAATCCTACCCATCTAATTCATATCCGCAGACAATGTTAAGATAAAAAGGCCAGGTTGTGTAACAACCTGGCCTTGAATTAATTAATCTCAATTAATCTTTATGGCAGAGCATAAGCAATAATATCATCGCCACGCTGTGGTGAGTGCGGTGAACCACCGGCAAAAATCACAACATACTGCTTGCCTGTTTTCTCAGAACGGTACGTAATCGGACCACTCTGACTTCCTACTGGTAAACGAGATTTCCAGATTTCTTCACCTGTGTGGCTGTTGTAAGCACGCAGATAGAAATCTTGAGTGCCGGCGAAGAACAGTAAACCAGAACGCGTGGCCAGTGATGGACCCAGGGTTGGCATACCAATTGGCAATTGCATACCGGTAGCGATGCCTAGTGGACCCGTGTCCTGCACTGTCCCAACAGGGATTTGCCATGCAATTTTACGCGTTTTCAAGTTTATCGCTGTCATCGTACCAAATGGCGGTGCCTGGCAAGGCACACCCAATGGTGACATCAGACGTTCACGCACAGTGCCGAATGGAAGGCCTTTCTGTACAATCCAACCCATACCTTCGCTGGTACCTTGTCCCGGTGGGATGTCTTTCGCAGCGACCATTTTGTAGTACAAGCCAAGACGCAAGTCATTCACGAACATCAGGTTAGTACTAGGGTCAACCGACACACCACCCCAGTTAATGCCACCAAGCGACCCCGGGTATTGAATAGCCGTATCAAGACCTGGAGGCGTAAAGATGCCCTCATAACGGCTTGATTTAAAGCGAATACGGCACATCAGCTGATCGAACGGTGTAGCACCCCACATGTCGGATTCTTTGAGCACTTCATTGCCAATATTAGGCATTGAAGAGTAAGGTTGCGTCGGTGAATAACGTTCACCCGGCAAATTACCCTGGGGAACCGGACGTTCTTCAATTGGCGCTACCGGCTTACCGGTACGGCGGTCAAGCAGGTATGTCATACCCGTCTTAGTTGATTCAGACAGAGCTGGGGTAACTGAACCGTCATCATTTTTGATGTCGTACAATAACGGTGTACCGGTAGCATCAAAGTCCCAGAGGTCATGATGAACCGTCTGGAAACTCCAGACCGGACGACCAGATGAAACATTCAGTGCCACAACTGACGAGCTGTACTTGTCATCTCCAGGCCTACGCTCACCACCAAAGAAGTCAGGTGTTGCGTTACCGGTTGGCAGGTAAACCATACCCAGATCGGCATCATATGACATGCCGACCCAGACATTTGGGGTCCCGCGTGTATAGCCTTCTGGTGAAAGTGGTTCACGTGTTACTTCCGGATTGCCTGGATCCCAGGCCCAAACTAATTTGCCGGTAACGGCATCAAACGCGCGAATTACGCCTGGCGGTTCATTAGTTTCGAAGTTATCGATGACACGACCACCGACGATAACAAGGTTGCCAGCAACTAATGGAGCAGAAGATTGCTGATAATAACCAGGTTTAACTTGACCCATTCCCACCTTGAGATCAACAACACCGTTGTCACCAAAATTCTTAGCTGGCTTACCTGTGTGGGAATCAATAGCAATGAGACGACCGTCACCGGTTGGGAAGAATAAACGCTGCGGGCTGACTGAAGTATCTAATGGTTGTCCGGGCTCAGCGACATTTTTTGCAGTGGTTGCGTCAAAGTAGCCAATACCACGGCAGCGTTGGTAGGTAGAGTTACCACGACCTGCAGTATAGCGCCACTTTTCCTTGCCGCTATCGATGTCGTATGAAATCAAAGAAGTGTACGCCGTGCAAACGAAAAGGCTATCTCCGACTTGCAGAGGTGTGTTCTGATCTTCAGCATCCCCTTTAGTCGGGTCAACGGGTTCACCCGTGTGTGAAGTCCAGGCAACTTTGAGGTCCTTAACGTTCTCAGGGGTAATGTCACTCAATGTTGAGAAACGTGAGCCTTTCGTATCCCCAGCCCATGCAGGCCAGTCTTTGCGTCCCGAGTTAGGTGCAATGTCATGTGCTTTATCACTGTTAGCCTGCACATCTTCATTACGAATGATGCCCTTAGGCTGAAATGCACTGATAAACGCTGCGATAACACCTACAGCCAGAACCGCACCTACTGCTACAGAGACCTGGCGAGTTTTACGTTCTGCAGTCAACAACGGAACGGTAAAGGCAATAAGCACGGCCCCCGCTGCTGGAGCGAATACACGTGAGAACAAAGGCCAGAATTGCAGACCTACATCCCAAAGTGACCACACCGTTGTAAAGACTAATACTAAGCCAAACATAGCCGCACCGGCCAGTCTGCGACGTACAATAAGAATACCGCTGAGCAGCAATAACACGCCTGCAATGATGAAATACCAGCTACCGCCCAACCACGCTAGCCAGCCTCCACCGCCAATAAAATAAATACCTGCAAGTGTGGTCACAATACCGACCAACAGCACCCACAGACGTCCGAGTTTCCCCGGATTATCAGTAGTCATAAATAGTTTCCCAATAAAAGTTATGATTTTTTAAAGACGAGTAATTACCTGACGGAATAAAAGTTATTCATCATTAATAAGATACTTTTCGAATCCTTCTCCGGGGTAAATCTTGCCTTAAATCGGAGGTCGGTCTATCGGCTTATCTAGTCGTGTAATTCATACCTTTTAAAAATTCATCGTAAGGGAATGCAAGCCAATTCCCCACAAAGATCATGCATACATTCATGTACACAAGATGTACGCGAAGGATAGAGCTCTCTCATTAACAAAGTCAATGAAGCCGATTTACATAACTTTAAATTGAAGACAAACACCAATCATTATGTGATCTTAGTCACAAAATTTTAGTTGCTCAGCGTTTTTAAATAAGTTTCTTAAAAGAATGTTTGCGGACTGTCAGTCTGGAAAGAATCAAGATCAGCCTCCTAGTGGGGGATTGAAGGCTGATAAATTTGTCATCAACGCACGTAATCAGCACCCGTGATATCTATCGTTGAACCGGTGGCATGGCGGCATTTACCGCTTGCCAGGAAAGCTATCATCGCAGCGACATCGGAAGGCGGGGTGACTTCACGAAGCGGTAATTCAGCAGTGACAGCGTCTTCACCTACACTGGCTATATGTTCCTCTGCCATCGCCGTACGAACCCATCCCGGTGCGACGGCATAAGCCAACACGTTCTGATGTCCGTACCCTCTTGCAATGCCTTTTGTCAGTGCCAATATGCCTCCTTTTGCGGCGCCATAGGCAAGGTGCTCAGGTCCATCTCCTCGGTGTGAAGAACGGCTGGCCATATTAATGATGATCCCTCCACCTTTCAGTGAATAATGCTGGATCGCCATCCGACATAAATCCGCTGGCGCTTTCAGGTTTACCTGAATATTAGACTGCCAGCCATCCTCCCAGGCCGCCGCATCTGTCAGAGGAGAGGCAACATAAATCCCCGCGTTGTTAATTAGCACGTCTAATCGATCGACGTGAAGCAGCGCTTTTCGCCACAATTCATCAGCGGCACCCACTTGGGATAAATCCTGTTGAATCAGTCCCAGCCGTTCAGGATAACGCTTAAGCATTTTTGCGGCGCTTTCTTCATCACGCCCATAGTGCCCGATGATGTTGGCACCTTCCTCATAAAGTGCTTTGATAATTTCACTACCGATGCCTTTAGTAGCACCGGTTACCAGAATATTTTTTCCTGCTAATGAGCTCATACCTTCTCCTTAATCATGCGACAGCCTGTGCCCCGGTAATCTCAATGAGAGATCCGCAGAGATATAGCGCCTCGTCAGAGGCAAGAAAAGCAATGGTGGCGGCTATTTCTTCAGGTTCACCTATTCGGCCAAATGGCACCAGCGCATTCAGATCATCCAATGAACGACCAGTGCGAGCAAGATTGGATTCAAGCATAGGGTTCCTCACTTCACCTGGGCATACAGCGTTAACACGTATCTTATCGGGTGCATAATCACGAGCGAGATTTTGGGTAAACGCAGCTACGGCGGCTTTTGAGGTGTTATAAGCAATATGACCGGGTGCCGGATAAAGACCCCACTGCGACGCTGTATTCACGATCGCTCCTCCCCCCTGCGCGATCATGTGCGGTAAAACAGCACGGCACATGTGAAACAGCGCATCCAGATTGACAGTAAAACTGGAGTGCCAGTCTTCATCGCTTAATTCAAGTAAAGCCCCTCTACGATTAATTCCCGCATTATTGATCAACACATCAATACGTTTTTCATCTCTTTTTAGGTCTTCAATAAACGCAAATATCTTCGTTGAATCAGCAAGATTCACAGTTCGCCACTGTGCCTTCCCCCCGGTTTGGTTAATATCCTTAGCCAAATTTGAGGCTAGCTCAGCATTAGAATCAATGACCCAAACCTGAGCCCCTTCTTTAGCAAATCGACGACAGATAGCTTCTCCTATCCCGCCAGCACCTCCCGTCACAATTACATTTTTACCATCGAAACGATTCATCCTTACTCCTGCTTAAGGTTAATTAACCACTTAATATTTTGGAAAAAGGCAATAGCAGTTTTTTGCCGGAATGACTTATTCCGGCATAAGAAAATAAAATTATTAACGTTGAAAACTAAAAGCTTAGTTCCATAGTTTTTAAAAGATTACGTTGCATGAAAGTCAGAAAGCGATTCTGGAACAACATCGTGTGCTCATGAGCCTTAGCATCGGCTAATTCAGCATCACCCGATTTAATCGCTTCGATCAGATCATCATGATCGCGCCCCAGTTTTGTCGGCGCATCCTGTCGCGTCATAAAATCAAACTGCAGATGCTGAATACGTTGCCCTTCAGACAGCAATTTATCGTAATACTTCGCCAGATAATTGTTTCGGGCGGCAGAGGCAATGGCCAGATGAAACTCTTTATTTCGCTCCGTCATAGCACTGAAATCACCCTTGTACACAGTCTCCATGTAACGCTCATTTGCGGCTTCAATATTGGCAATATCCTCCTCGCTGCGGTGCATCGCTGCCAGTCGGGTGACTGCACGCTGCACAATATCAAGCGCCGTGATGTAATTAGGAAACTCCTCAATTTCAAACGGAGTGACGATAGCAGTACGGTTGGGCAGGATGGTGACCAGCCCTTCACTGACCAGGCGAGCCATCGCGTCACGTACAGGAGATCGTGAAAGACCAAAAGTGGTCGCCAGTGAAATTTCATCCAGCTGTTCACCGTGTTTCAATTCCAGAGTCAGGATCTGACGACGTAATTCCTCATAGATGTAACGTCCACCATGACGACGGCCGGTCCCCTCTTCCTTCTCATTCTTTTTGCTCATCATTTGTTTCCTGGTTGAGGTTATAGGGCATGGTAACGGCGTTAGCCCATCAGGACAATGCCGGCCCCCAGGTATCACTTAGCATAAACCCTGCTGATAACGGGTCATCTGGGTCCACGCCCAGCTGCTGAATTCCATACACCCAGGCCCTGCCCGTCACTCGTGGCAGCACGGCAAGTTTGTCACCCACCTGCGTGCGACCACGTAACTCAACCCGGAATTCTCCATTGATGGTTGAACGCGAGGTAAGAACATCCCCGATTTCGAGCTCACCCCGGGCATCCAGCACGGATAAATTAGCGCTGCTACCGGTGCCGCATGGTGAGCGATCCACGCGCCCTGGCGGCAACGTTGTACAGGTGCGCCACGTTTTTCCGTCCACACGCTGGCGGAACATGACATAAGCAATTTCATTAATCTGAGGCAATAAGGGATGTTGAACCTCAACCTGCTGATTAATGTAGTGGCAGAAATCCACGCCATAGCTGGCAAGAGCCCGGGCATTATTTGGCTCAATGCTCATATTGATTTGCTCAACATCAATCAACGCATAGTAGACTCCGCCAAACGCAATATCGGCTTTGATAAGACCAAATCCCGGTATTTCAAACTCACAGTCCAGATGCTCAGCAAACGCCGGCACCATGTCCAGTGAGACGCTGACACAGCGACCGTCCGAGCAGGTGGCAACTGCGGTTACCAGCCCGGCTGGCGTATCAAGTACCACGGTTGTTTCAGGTTCCTGCATGGTGATCATTCCCGTTTCCAGCAGGGCAGTAACTACACAAATGCAGTTACTTCCCGACATCGGATGCGCTTTGTCAGCCTGAAGGACAATGAACCCCGCGTGCGCCCCCGGAACCGTAGGTGGCAGCAACAGATTGGCAGACATCTGCAAACAACCACGCGGCTCAAACATCACCAGCCTGCGCAAGCTGTCATCGACTTCATTGATGTAGTTCATCTTGTCTAGCATGGTCGCGCCGGGAATATCCAGCACACCTGAAGTAATAACCTTGCCAATTTCACCTTCGCAGTGAACATCTATCAGCTGTAACGTTTTTTTCCAGCGCATCGCGATTCTCTTTATTTTAGATACCAGCCCCAGGGCTCTTCACTGTCGAAACGGGTAATTTGTTTTGTTTCGAGGTAGTTATTAAGGCCCCATTCGCCCAGTTCACGTCCAATACCGCTCTGCTTATAACCGCCCCACGGCGCTTCAACAAATGTGGGTTGTGAACAGTTAATCCAGACTATTCCTGCACGAAGCTTACGCGCAACGCGATCTGCACGAGCCAGGTCAGCAGACATAACCGCCGCCGCTAAACCAAAGCGCGACCGATTAGCCGATGTAATCGCTTCCGCCTCATCTTCAAATGCACGCACACAGACTACCGGGCCGAAGATCTCCTCACGCCAGATAGCACTTTCTTCCGACATGTCAGTAAAGATGGCTGGCTGCAGATAGAAACCTTTGGTTTTCCCTTCAGGTCGTTTCCCACCGCTTAGCAGCGTGGCGCCCTCCTCTAGACCCTGTGCGATTGCGTGCTGCACTTTCTCATACTGTGCAGCATTAACCAGCGGTCCCAGCAGGACACCCTCCTCAAATCCGTTACCAATGGAAATTCTTTCCGCCTCAGCCACCAGCCTTTCCAGAAGAGCGGGATAGAGTTTACGCTGAACCAGCACGCGCGAAGTGGCAGAACAGACTTCACCCTTGTTCCAGAAAATGCCAAACAGGATCCACTCCACAGCTTTGGCGATATCGCTGTCTTCAAAAACAATAAAGGCTGACTTACCTCCCAGCTCAAGGCTGATGTTTTTGATATCCGTTGCGGCAACCTGCATAATTTTTCGCCCGGTTGGCACACTGCCGGTAAAGGCAAGCTTATCGACGTCCGGATGTTCGGTCAGCGGCGATCCCGCCTCTGCGCCAAAGCCGGTAATGACGTTCAGCACGCCGGGCGGCAGTTCAGCTTCACGTGCAATGTCTGCTAACTGCAAAGCCGTCAACGGAGTGACCTCAGAAGGCTTCAGCACCACCGTGCATCCGGCCGCGAGTGCCGGGGCGACTTTCCACGCGGCCATCAGCATGGGGAAATTCCAGGGGATGATGGCACCGCACACACCAACAGGCTCTTTACGGGCTACAGAGCTAAAGCGATCATCCGCCAGCGTGACGGCTTTCTCCTGGTCGTCATCCATTTGTTCAGCCAGGTCGGCATAGAAGTCAAAACAAAATGCGGTATCACCTATATCCCACAGGGCTTCAGGCAATGGCTTACCGTTATCCCGGACTTCCAGCTCTGCAAGTACCTGTTGTTTATCTCGTATCAGGCTGGCGATGCGGCGAAGATATTCAGCGCGTTTTTTACCGCTCAGCTCGGGCCAGCCGCTCTGATCAAAGGCGTTGCGTGCTGCCTGAACCGCCAGATAAACGTCCTCTTTCGTCGCAGCTGCAATCTGAGCGATTGCCACTTCGTTTGACGGGTCAACGGTATCAAAGCTGCCACCTTTGACGGGTGCAACCCACTCACCGTTGATAAACAGCTTATTAGTCGGGTTCATACGCGGTCTCCTTCCATAAATCGATAGGCACTGAATGGCGTTATATCCTGCGCGGTAGGACGTTTAGATGCCAGGTCAGCAATCAGCCGGCCAGTGGTCGCACCCAGTGTCAGGCCCAGCTGTCCATGGCCGAACGCCATCAATACGTTATTAAGGCGGCGTGAGCGGTCAATCACCGGTTTTGTATCAGGCAGGAAAGGACGATGACCCACACCCAACTCTCGATCCGTGACGTTAAGCTGCGGCAACAGATGGCGTGCCTTCTTCAGGATAATCTCTGCTCGCTCGAAATTGGGCTTCGCGTCGGCACCGGCGAATTCAATCGTTCCCCCAATCTGCAACCCACGCGTCATCGGCGTGAAGCAAAAGCCGCCGTCGGCATAGATGACAGAATGACGGAACTCGACATCTGGACTCGGCAATAACGCCTGATATCCCGAAATGCCGGTCAGTGGGACGCGAACACCCAACTGGGCAAAAAATCGGCGCGATCCTGTACCTGCAGCTATCACGACATGGTCAGCAGGAAGGCTGCGACCATCGCGGAGCCTTACTCCGTTCGCGGTCTCTCCCGATTCAAGTAAGGTATCCGCCTCAGCGTCAATACGCACTCCGCCCTGTCGGATAAATGTTTCAGTAAGTGCTGCGATAAACCCTTTAGTGTCACTCACTGCACACCAGTCTGGAAATAACACGCCATGTGCAAACTTACCGGCAAGGACAGGTTCGAGATCTGCTATCGCTGTGGCATCCAGCATTTCAGACTTGAAACCCAGCTCTTCCCTCAACTGCAGATGTGCTCTCTCATCAGCCAGCCCTCGGGCCGAGTCAAAAACTTCAATAACCGGACGCTGCCCGAGCAGTGTCTGATCGGGACACAGAGCCAGTAATGCAGCAAAGTCAGGATAAACTTCCCATGTCAGCGTAGCCATCTGATGCGCAATCGTACTTATCCGGCTGTGGCGGGCATTTGATACAAAACGCAGGAACCAGGGCAGAATCGCCGGAACCGCAGCAGGACGCAGGGCCAGTGGCCCGCTCTGATCCATTAGCCAGCCCGGAATACGCTTCAGAATTCCCGGTTTTGACAATGGTATCACTTCACTTACCGCCATCTGACCGCAGCTCCACTTCGCCGTACTGTCACCCGGCGCGGCAGGATCAATAAGCCAGACCTGATGTCCTTCCTTTCGCAGGTATAAGGCGCAACAGACGCCAACAATACCACCACCCACCACCACTGACTTTTGCTGATTTGACATAGTCATTGCCACTCAAATAAGTGGCTGGCAGAACGCATAGCTGCCAGCCAACATCGCCGATCGGTTAACCCTGAGAAGCTTCAAAGATTTTACGGAACTCAGTTTTCTCTTCCGCCGTTAAAGGCTGTAATGGCATACGCGCGTTGCCGGGCTTAAATCCGGCCAGCTCACAGCCGTACTTCACTTTCTGAATAAATTTGCCCTCTTCCATGCTGGCCATAACCGGGAAAAGAGAGCGCATAACATTCTGTGCACCCGTCAGATCGCCGCTACTGAACTTACGGTAGAAGTCGCAGATTTGATCCGGGAAACAGTTCGCCGGTCCGCAAATCCAGCTGCTCGCTCCCCATATGAAGAAATCAAACGCTACGTCATCGGAGCCACAAGAGAGCTGATAACTATCCTTGTAGGTATTGCCAATCTCAACCGCACGTAAAACACTGCCGCTGCTTTCTTTAATACCAATGACTCGAGGGTGATCTTTGAAAGCATCCAGTACGCTGAACCCAACTTCAACATTTGTGCGGACAGGATAGTTATACAGGACCAGATTAATGTCACTGAATTCGTTAAGGATCGCCTGATAATGGCTAATGAGTTCTTCCTGTGTGGGAAGTGCATAATAAGGTGGAGCAATCAGCAGATTGTTGTAGCCGGCATCCACCGTCTGCTTCACCTGCTCCAGTACTTCACGCGTGCAGGATCCATTGGCTCCGGCAATCAGCGTGCCGCGATCGCCCACCACGGTTTTTACGGTTTTCAGAACCTGGCGGCGCTCTTCGTTGGTCAGCGCATAATATTCGCCCGTCGAACCGAGAGGGACAAAGCCACTTACGCCCGCTTTCAGCTGATATTCCAGAATACCCGCCAGCTGATCATGGTCCACTGAACCTGCGTCATTAAACGGGGTAACCAGTGCAGGTAAAATACCTTTAAATTTCATCATTACTACTCCTGTGGGTCAGTTATTAAAGGGCATAACGTCGTAACAAACGCGACTCAACCACGCCAACCAGGCGTGTTAAAGGGAATGCCACAACGAAATAAATCACGGCGACCGCGCTCAGAAATTCCACCGGTCGCGCCGTACTGTTAGAGATGTTCTGACCTACAAACATCAGATCGGCCACCCCAACGGATGAAATCAGCGCGCTTTCTTTAAAGAGCGCAACCACGTTTGAAAGTAAGGTCGGAACTGCTCTCAGCAGCGCCTGAGGAAAAATGACGTAGAGAATTTTGGTCGCCGGGGTCAGGCTCAGTGCAACGCAGGCATCATGCTGTTCGCCTGCGATGGATTTAAGCGAGCCACGAAAAGTTTCGCTGGTGATTGCCGCCATATACATCACCAGAGAAAGTGTCACACATGCCCAGGGGGCTATATCGATGCGGAAAACGACCGGGAAACAGAAAAACACCCAGAACAACTGAATAAGAAGAGGTGTCCCGCGAAAGAACTCAACGTAGAGTGTGACAACCCAGCGCAGAGGTGCGACGGGCGAGAGCCGCAGCAGGCTGATGACGAAGCCCGCGATACTTCCCAGCACCGCACAGCTCAGCGTGAAAGCCAGCGTTATTCCCAGCCCCTGCAGCAGTACATGCCAGTATGAAAATACCTGTGAAAAATCAAGTGTCATGATAGGAGCCTCACCGCGCCGTTGCCGCGTCCTGACGACGCTCGATGTAGGAAACCAGCTGGGAAATCGGCAGAGAAAGCGCGAAGTAGATAAGCGCAATCAGCGAATAGGTTTCCAGCGGACGGTAACTTTCTGTCGCGATGTTCTTGCCTACATACATCAGATCGGAAATCGCAACAATCGCGACCAGGGCTGTCTGTTGCAGTATTGAGATACCATTTGTCATCAGAACGGGGAGTGCGCTGCGGATGGCCTGCGGCAATACCACGTAAACGGTTTGTTGATAGCCGCTCAGTCCCAGAGCTACGCCCGCATCGTGATGCTCACGCGGCACCGCCTGAACGCCAGCACGGTAAGCCTCAGCATTGAATGCGGCCAGATTTAATCCCAGCGCCAGGAATCCCATATAAATAGGATCAATAAACAGATTAAACATCATCGGGACGCAGTAATAGAACCAGACTATTTGCAGTAAAACCGGCGTGCAGCGGAAAAATTCAATAAATAATTTCGTCGGCCAGCGTATGATGGCGATTGAGCTCATGGCCATCACACAAAGAATAAACCCCAGCGTCAGCCCGAGAACATTTGCCATTAATGAAAGCTCAAGTGTTATTTTCAAACCATCCCACAGTGCATCAAAATTACCGTTGAGAAAGTGAAAATTGAATTGATAGTTCATCAGTCACCTCTTAATTAAGATGCAGTACTTTCTCGAGAAATTCACGCGTGCGGGTTTCCTGAGGACAGGTGAATAACATTTCGGGGTGTCCCTGCTCTACAACTTTTCCATTTGCACAGAAAATGACGCGCGAGGCGATATTGCGGGCAAAGTGCATATCGTGCGTCACAATTATCATGGCCATTTTCTGATCTGCGAGTTGCATCATTACATTCTGGACTTCGGTCACCATCTCGGGGTCGAGCGCTGACGTCACTTCATCAAAGAGCATCAGTTCAGGTTCAAGCATCAGAGCTCGGGCGATGGCAACACGCTGCTTCTGGCCGCCTGATAGCTGACTGGGATAGGCATGTAATTTACTCTCCAGACCAAACCGCGCCAGCAATGCATGGGCTTTATCCGTTGCGACTTTCTTGTCGACATGATGCACTTTTACGGGAGCCAGAATGAGATTCTGCAGAACAGAGAGATGGGGAAACAACGTGTAATGCTGAAATACCATCCCAATTTTCTTCTGGATATTATTATCGAGGATTTTGGCCTCTTTATGCTTATCTCCAACAATGTATTTTTTCTTCCGAAAACTGATATTACCGCTTTGAATTCCTTCAAGTCCCATTAACACACGCAGCAGAGAGCTTTTACCACTACCACTGGGACCAATAATCACGAGTCGATCGTCATTTTTCATACTGAGATCGAGATTATCCATCACCACCAATTCTCCGTACGCTTTACTCACGTTTTCCAGTTGAATTAATTCACCTTTATTAAATTCATTCAGAAATAACGGGCGAACTTCTTGTGGGCGCGTGGGGGCCGCCGCCAGATTGGTTGAGGCATTCATGGTTATTCCTCCGCTGCGTGCGGAATGCACACGGTTAATGAAATAAATGTATAAAGAGTTTTACTTTGTAGCGTTAGCCTGGAGCGAAGCCTGATTAACCAGTTGATCGATTTCGCCTGTCGCGCGGCGCTGAGTCAGATAGATATTGAGGACTTCCATATCCGCTTCTGAAACAGAACGCGGCAGACCGAATGACACGCCCTGTTTGGCGAGAGCCGGCACGGGCAAAATTTCCTTAGCCCAGTCAGGGTTTGCTAAGGCAAAGAGATGGTTTGTATCACTGGCATCAACCAGAACATCTGCGCGGCGCGCCATCAGGGCTAAACGACTTTCATCATTGCCTGGCATACGCATAATTTTGCCTTTTTTAATGGCTGCAGTAATCGCTTTGTCCTGCGACGTACCTGACATTACTGCGAAGGTGACGCCTTCTTTATCGTAATCCGACAGTTTTGTGCCCAATCCTTCCACCTTTGGGTTTTGCTTGTTAACCAGGAAAGAAATCTGGTAATCCTGAGCTGGAGCCGAGAAACTAATAGCCAGCGCGCGTTCAGGCGTCTGGTTCAGACCCATTGCCATATCCCATTTATCACTCTGTAATCCGGCCACAAGCGTGTCCCAACTCGCATCAACAAACTGGACTTTGACTTTCAACACGTTCTGACCGAAATCCCGGCAAAGTTCTGCGAAGTAGCCGCTGTACTGCTGCGTTTTAGGATCGCGCATTACATAAGGTGCTGCGGGTGCTGCGCCACAGCGCAAAACTCCTTTTTGCTGAATGGCCTGCCAGAAATTGTCGGCGGCAGAGGCTGGCATAACTGAGCTGAACAGCGCACCGCCCAGAGCCAGACAACAGGAAAGCTTTTTAATAGCTGATAAACGAACACTGACCATAATGACCTCGTCCAAACGTGGATGTTGCGAACAGGAGCAGGTGGATGTGTCACTTTTTCATTCAGTGTGTGCAATTATGTATGCAGTGACAACTTGGAGAATAGAAGCATGAAATTAACAAAGTCAACTAATACGGTTTACTTATGATCAAACTTTGACCCCGATCGTTGCTTTAGCGTGATCGGGGTCAAAAAAGCATTTTTAGGCGGTGTTGTTAAAGGTCGAGAGAATGAATAAATTTTTCGAGAATAGCGTTTGAACGTCTGCCAGAACGCGTAACGATAGCAATTTTGCTACTGAAGTGAAGGCGGTCAGGCGCAATGGCGCGCATCATTTTTTTATCAACCCACTGCGCCGCATAGTGGTCTGGCAGAAAACCAATGAATCGGCCGGTAAGGATGAGAAAGGCAATCCCTTCGCGATCGGAAGCGGTCGCCGTACAATTCAGCATCTGATGCATCCCAATACCTTCTGCGGTCATGCGAAAGCTAGGGGCTATAGCATCACATTGTTCAAAATCAGAATCACTGGCGTCATTGCTATGTTTGAAAAGTGGGTGTTTTTCACTGCAATAAAGCATTGATTTTTCATCATAAAGCTGGATATATTTTAGTCCAGAAATGGGTGATGTTAAGGGAAGTGCTCCTACATGAAGGCGCCCATCCATCAATCCGCGTTCAATTTCTGCAGCAGTCATCATGCTGATATTCAGGCGTATATCCGGTCCATTCGCACGCAATTCATCCAGCGCATGGGTTATTTTCATTCGCGGTTGCGTAACCAGATTATTGATGATGCCAATATTAAATTCGCCACGCAGTTGCTTGTGCATCTGGTTAACTTGTTGACGAAAATTTTCTACTGCCGCCATCATACTGTCACTATGACGAAGAATTTCCCGCCCTTCATCCGTCAATGCAAATCCGGCCCGGCCGCGCTGGCACAGGCGCATCCCTAAACGTTTTTCCAGATCGCTCATGTTAAGGCTGATAGCTGAAGGAGTGATCCCCAAAAGACTTTCTGCGGCTGAAAAGCTCCCGCATTCACTCACAATTTTAAAAATACGCAGTAATTTCAGATCAAAATCGGTGACCTGCGCCAGAGATTTGGCTTTCATTTAGATGAGCATTCCTGAAAGTAAGATTGAGTTTATATGGATTTAACTTATCCATTACTTAATTGCAAACTCATATCACACCTGTCTGGAGGAACTGATCATGTCTGAGGTCTTTAATACCAAGTCTCTTAATCTGCAGGCACACTGGATGCCTTTCAGTGCAAACCGGAATTTCCATCGCGACCCGCGCTTTATAGTTGCTGCACAGGGTCGGCTTCTGACAGACGATAAAGGGCGTCAGATTTTTGACAGTCTGTCTGGACTGTGGACCTGCGGGGCGGGCCACACGCGCGCTAAAATTCAGGATGCCGTAGCGAAACAGCTCGGCACGCTGGATTATTCCCCCGGCTTCCAGTATGGCCACCCTCTGTCATTCCAGTTAGCTGACAAAATTGCCCAGCATATGCCAGGCGATCTTAATCATGTTTTCTTTACCGGTTCAGGATCTGAATCTGCAGACACGGCTGTGAAAATGGCACGTGCTTACTGGCGAGCTAAAGGGCAGCCCACTAAAACCAAATTCATTGGTCGTGCACGTGGCTACCACGGTGTAAATATTGCCGGTACCAGCCTCGGCGGCATTGGTGGTAACCGTAAGATGTTTGGCCAGTTTATGGATGTTGATCACATTCCTCACACGCTACAGGCAGACCTGCCCTTTACGCAGGGCCAGGCTGAAACCGGCGGTGTGGCACTGGCCAATGAGATGCTGAAGCTCATCGAACTGCATGATGCATCAAACATTGCCGCGCTGATTGTCGAACCGCTATCGGGTTCGGCAGGCGCCATTATCCCTCCTCAGGGCTATTTACAGCGCCTGCGTGAAATCTGCACACAGCACGACATCCTGCTAATTTTCGACGAAGTCATTACCGGCTTTGGCCGTATGGGGCGCTGGAGCGGGGCTGAATACTTTGGCGTTACGCCAGATATGCTCAATTTTGCCAAGCAGATTACTAATGGTGCGATTCCTTTAGGTGGCGTGGTGGCCAGCAGTGAAATTTACAACACCTTCATGTCGCAGCCACTTCCGGATCACGCCGTGGAATTTGCCCATGGTTATACCTACTCTGCCCATCCTGTGGCCTGTGCGGCTGCTCTGGCCACGCTTGATTTGCTGGAGAGTGAGGCACTGATTGCGCAATCGGCCGAGCTGGCTCCTCATTTTGAGCGAACACTACACGCCTTAAAAGGCTGCCCGAACGTTATTGATATCCGCAACTGCGGGCTTGTCGGCGCGATTCAGCTTGCCCCGCGGGATGCCGACGCCACCATCCGCCCTTTTGACGTGGGAATGGCACTGTGGAAAGCCGGTTTCTACGTGCGCTTTGGCGGCGATACGCTCCAGTTTGGCCCGATGTTCAATACACAGCCCGCAGAACTGGATCGTCTTTTTGACGCCGTCGGCGAAGCCCTGCATCACATCAACTGATTAAGGTAAACACCATGACTATTGTCACCCACATGATCAACGGTGAAATGCGCAAGCCTGATGGCCGCACTGCGAGCGTATTCAATCCTTCCACAGGCGAAGCCATTCGTCAGGTTGAGCTGGCCAGTACTGCGACGGTTCAGGAGGCCATTGCAGCAGCAAAAGCGGCGCTGCCCGCATGGCGCAACTTACCGCCAGCTAAACGCGCTCAGGTTCTCTTCCGTTTCAAACAATTGCTTGAAGCGAATGAGGCAGACATCGTTCAGCTCATCAGTGAAGAGCACGGTAAAACATTGGAAGATGCGGCCGGAGAACTGAAACGAGGTATTGAAAACGTCGAGTATGCCAGCGCTGCCCCGGAACTTCTTAAGGGTGAGTACAGCCGCAATGCAGGACCTGATATCGATTCCTGGAGCGACTTCCATGCGGTAGGTGTTGTGGCAGGTATCACGCCGTTTAACTTCCCTGCCATGGTGCCGCTTTGGATGTATCCTCTGGCCATTGCCTGCGGCAACACTTTTGTTCTCAAACCTTCAGAGCGCGATCCCAGTTCAACGCTGCTTATAGCCTCTTTATTTCAGCAGGCCGGTTTGCCCGCCGGTGTATTGAATGTGGTCAACGGTGACAAGGAAGCTGTTGATGCACTTATTGACAGTCCCGACGTAAAAGCTATCAGCTTCGTCGGCTCAACACCGATTGCTGAATACATCTATAGCGAAGGAACCCGTCGAGGTAAGCGTGTGCAGGCACTGGGCGGTGCCAAAAACCATGCTGTTGTCATGCCAGATGCCGACCTGGATAACGCAGTCAGTGCTCTGATGGGCGCTGCTTACGGTTCCTGCGGTGAACGTTGCATGGCGATTTCTGTGGCAGTATGCGTAGGTGATGCCACTGCAGATGCACTCATCGCAAAACTCACGCCGAAAATTAGCGCATTGAAAATAGGAGCCGGCACCGAATGCGGTCTTGATATGGGCCCGCTGGTGACTGCTGCCCACAAAAATAAAGTTGCCGGGTATATCGATGATGGCGTGGCATCGGGTGCCAAACTGATGATTGACGGGCGTGGTTTAGAAGTTGCAGGGCATGAGAGCGGCTATTTTATCGGCGGATGCCTGTTCGATCACGTCACGCCAGACATGCGTATCTATAAAGAAGAAATATTCGGCCCGGTCCTGTGCGTGGTTCGTGTCAGTAATCTTAATGAAGCCATCTCGCTTATCAATGAACACGAGTACGGAAACGGTACCTGCATCTTCACCCGGGACGGAGAATCAGCGCGTCACTTTGGAAATGAGATTGAAGTCGGCATGGTGGGCATTAATGTCCCTCTCCCTGTACCGGTCGCATTCCACAGCTTTGGTGGATGGAAGCGTTCGCTGTTTGGTGATCTGCACGCTTACGGTCCGGACGGCGTTCGCTTCTATACCCGCCGCAAGACCATCACTCAGCGCTGGCCGAAACAAAAAGTGCAGGAAGCCGCGCAGTTTGCTTTTCCAAGCAACCAGTAATTCTCCTGCGGTCTTGCATCAGACCGCTTCGCTTCAGGAGTTAGCCAGATGAAAGTTTTAATTTTAGGTAGTGGCGTGGTCGGTGTGACCAGCGCCTGGTACCTCGCTCAGGCCGGGCATGAAGTCACTGTCGTTGATCGCCAGCATTCGGCTGCTGAAGAAACCAGTGCCGGAAATGCCGGTCAGATTTCTCCAGGCTATGCCACACCCTGGGCTGCCCCCGGCATTCCGCTCAAAGCCATAAAGTGGATGTTTCAGAAACATGCTCCACTGGCGATACGGCCAGACGGGTCTCTGACGCAACTGAAGTGGATGTGGCAGATGCTGAAGCATTGTAATGAGGACCATTACGCCAGCAATAAAGCACGCATGGTTCGTATAGCAGAATACAGTCGTGATTGCCTGCGACAACTCAGGCAGGATACCGGCATTTATTATCATGAACGCCAGGGTGGGACGCTGCAGCTCTTTCGCAGCGAAGCGCAGTTTGCTCACGCTTCGCAGGATATTGCTATTTTGAAGGAAGCCGGCGTTCCTTATGAGCTACTTGAATCTCATCAGCTTTCGTCAGCAGAACCCGCGCTCAGCGCAGTAGCGCATAAGCTAACTGGCGGGCTGCGGCTGCCCAACGATGAAACCGGCGACTGCCAGATGTTTACTAAAAAACTTGCGCTGATGGCTGAGAAAGCCGGGGTTACCTTCATCTTTAATCGCAGCGTAGATCGGCTGATAGACGATGGCGAGCGCATTACGGGCGTTCAGTGCGGAAATGAAGTGTTGACCGCCGACAGATACGTTGTGGCTTTCGGTTCTTATTCCACACAATTGCTGAAAGGGCTGGTGTCAATACCTGTCTACCCGCTCAAAGGTTACTCGCTCACCCTGCCCATCACCGATGCAAATAGTGCGCCTGCATCAACCATTCTTGATGAAACTTATAAAGTGGCGGTCACGCGGTTTGAGGATCGAATCCGTGTGGGGGGTATGGCAGAGATCGTTGGATTCAATACCCAGCTCAAGGACGCTCGCCGTCGAACTCTCGAGATGGTGGTAAACGACTTGTATCCGAACGGCGGTGACCTTGCACGGGCCACATTCTGGACGGGATTGCGTCCTATGACCCCGGATGGCACACCGATAGTTGGTGCAACGAAATACAAAAATTTATACCTGAACACGGGTCACGGAACGCTTGGCTGGACTATGGCCTGTGGCTCAGGTCAGCTGATTGCCGATTTGATCTCCGGCAAAACTCCGGCAATCCCCTATTCCGATCTCTCTGTGGCTCGTTATTACGGAGTTAAAGAACAGCTTTTTAACGATACCGTTACAGGCTAAGGAGCAAATATGCCTCGTCCAATTCGGGCTGAAATCAGTCTTTCCGCTTTGCGAAACAACCTCAATGTCATGAAGAAAGCCGCCGGTCAGGCAAAAGTCTGGTCGGTCGTCAAAGCGAATGCCTACGGCCATGGTGTTAGTAACGTTTACCCGGGGTTGCAGGATACTGACGGCTTTGCCTTACTCGACTTTGCAGAGGCCGTTGAGCTGAGGGAACTTGGCTGGGAGGGCCCCCTGCTACTCCTTGAAGGATTCTTTGAACCTGACGACCTCACAATTATAGATCGCTATAAAATTACTACTGCAGTGCACAGTTTCTGGCAGTTGTCTGCGATTGCAGATGCCCGACTGCAGCGACCAGTAGATATTTATCTGAAGGTGAATACCGGAATGAATCGCCTGGGTTTTACGCCGGACAGGTTAAACGCAGCCTGGCTTGAAGCGAGCGCCAACCCTAACATTGGTGAAATTACATTGATGACGCATTTTGCGGGAGCAGATGAACCTGCTGGTATAGATGACCCAATGACAATTCTCAACACACTGGTTCCAAACAATTATCTGCCGCGCTGTTTTGCAAACTCGGCAGCTACACTGTGGCATCCCAGATCGCATGGAGATTGGGTACGCCCGGGGATTGTGTTATACGGCGCGTCGCCGAGCGGTAAATATCAGGATATTTCGAAAACCGGTTTGAAAGCGGTGATGACCCTGAAAAGTGAAATTATTGCAGTTCAGTCTTTGAACTCAGGTAGCCGCGTTGGTTATGGTGGCAGATACGTGGCTAGCAGAGCCCATAACATCGGAATTGTTGCCTGCGGATATGCAGATGGATATCCCCGCCATGCTCCCGGCGGCACTCCCGTGATAGTCAATGGCAGAGAGACCGTTACGATTGGAACCGTTTCTATGGATATGCTGGCAGTCGATCTGACACCATGCCTGAATGCTTTGCCGGGAAGTCCGGTTGAATTATGGGGAGAACAGTTACCGGTGGACAGAGTTGCTCAGGCCTCCCAAACAATCGGGTATGAGCTTTTAAGTGCTTTGACTAAACGTGTAATAACTGAAGTCAGATGAATTCTCAGTGCATTCATAATTTTTTTATCGAAATTTTCTAAAGATATTTTATTAGTGGGTGATTAATTGTGTTAAATGTAAAAATTATTTTTAATGGTTATATAAATCAGTGGAAGATATGCATAAATTTAGTCTCTCACCCTTTGAAGCTCGTTAATTCTGATAACTTTAATTTCATAAGTGAGTGTATATGATAAAATAATGAGAGTGCTGAGTCTTCTTTGGCCTGACATAATAAAAATTTTGATTTTATGTATAACCAGAATCCGGTTAAATGAACGAGGCTATCGAGTATTAGAATGCTTCGATATTAGTTAGAATCTGACAGGGGAAGCAACCTGTTGATAATCAGAACGATAAATACCTCTGCAAGTTATTTTTTGAATGCGGCGAGCCTGTTCAGCCTGATTTTTTTTCAGCGAGCAGATCGCGTTATATTTTCAGTATACCCTGATTGCCGTAGACCGGCTCAGCCCTGAATTTAAGCATTCAGTTTTAAATTGTCTCTCATGCATTTTTATACGACTAAGTTAGCATTGCCGGAATAACATAAAAACGTTAAAGGCTTGATAATTTTTCGTCTATCATTATCTATGGCCTTCATAATAAACAATGCTGTCTGATTTTCCCCTGACGTATTGTAATAGATTTGCATCTTTTTCAGAAAAAACAGAGGAAAATCAGTCTCGCTCATTGCTCTTCCTGTTTTCTACGTTTTCGCAGGGTTTTCCGGCGCGGGTAATTTTTCCATCATGAGAAGCGTACCTCCATCAACTTTCCGGCAGTGTGAAGCACTTTCCTGAAGCTGCCCCCTCAGACTTTCATCGTAATGAATGTCCAGAATCTGATATCTCAGGCTTTTTTTGTAGACGGTGGCTAACTCAGGTGGGCATAAAAGTCGTATATTGCCCAGTGAATAAAGCTTAACGGCCTGGAGCAGGTAGGTTTTACCATCTTTAGAACGTCTGGCGTTCCAGCCTGGGTCGCTGAAATATTCTTCGGGATAGTTTGCCACAGGGACGCCGTAAATTTTTGGAGTCAGATCAATCACGCCGGACATGCGTAAAAACAGGGTCAGTATCAGCGCAGGAACAGCAGATACCAATACTGACATGACAAACAGCATGGCTGCCATAATACCGCTTATCAGAGCTACCATCCTGATAAGACTGCTTTGCGCTCTGAGCCTCAGAAATACAATGCCCGGGATAAACGAAAATACAATAACGAACATTGAAATGGCAATGACCGTACCTGTCTGCCTGATTTCACTTGTACCTTCCGGAAATTCCAGATATTTAAGAAAAATCTCCAGAGGAAATACGTAAATACATGCAGCACAGGCGATCAGCAATGGCTGGAAACAATGCATGAAAAATAACACTTTCACTTTGCTCTGCCAGGTAGCTCCTGAAATTTTGACCCGCGTGATGGTTCTGTTGAAAATTACCGTCATTACCATACTGATTGCCAGTATAATCAGCATCTGAATACTGACGTTTTGCTGAATTTTTTCTCCGGTGAATAACGATATCATATAATAACCAAATATAACCAGCACGGACAGCAGCGCGGTTATAATGACAATTCCGATGTTTTTTTCTTCCAGCTCTCTTTTCTGGTCATCCCTTTCTCCGACGCTGCTGATAAACAGGCCTGCCATAAGAGAGGGCATGAATATCAGCAGGCAGAAAGCTGCAATACTCACGCCGGCGAAAAAAAACAGATAACCGAAGAAGGAGGAAAACGATACGCTGTCAAAGAAAAGTTCTGTATGTCCGGTGCGCAGAAGATGCCCCCACAGAAATATAGCTGCTATTAATGTGGATACCATAGCAGGCGTCAGTACGGGAATAAGCCACGCCCATACCTTTATTAACAGCCGCCGGTTTTTACTGTTTTCCAAATTATTATCCTCTGATTATGGTGACAGCCATCGGGTTCAGTTCAGCAGGCTTGACATTTTCCTTCCTGACTGACCGTAAAGAAATTACATTAGCACTGATACATAGTTAAGTTATTAAACTTATAACTTTTCACACTTAAAAAAAAGAATAAATTCTGTTTATTACACCTTTTTATATATATCAATTTATTGTCCAGTAATTTCCTGTTTTCAGTAAACCATTTATCCTGCTTCTTCTATCAATAATACCAACTGGCGCAGAGCATCGCGAATTTCAGGAAAGGGCCGGGTGCTGTTCTGGCTCGCGGGGCCGGAACGCTTTTCAGCCTCCCCTCCCTTACTAAAATAAACGTCAGAGACGCAGGGGGCCGACTGGATCCCACAGCAGATTTCCGGCATGGATGGCTTCGCAGATTAAGTGTCACGGAGACCAGGCATACACGACGGAGTGCCTGGTGCGATCGTGACGGGGCCCTCTTGCAGAACTTCTCTTTATCGTCAGTAAGTTACGGTACCTTTTTCGCCGGAAATGCCGCCGATCGCCCCGCTTTTTATTCCGCGCCGTCCAGGTTATTCTCCGTATACGGGAGAATAGCCGGAAAACCGATCCGGAACGGATCCCGGACGGATCGATTTATTCCCGTGGTTTTCGCTGGACAGACGCGCGAAAATACGTTCTCACCTGCCAGACGACGGAGATTAAAAATCTGAGCACTTTACCCCGCAAAATCCCGCAGAATTCGCACAGCGCTGTCGCTGAGCATAATCTGCACGATCATGGCGCCGCGCGCTACTTTGACTACGAAAGTGCGGTGGCGCTGCGCAACCTCGCCGCCGCCTACGGCACCGACATGCCCCGCTACCTGCTGGCGCCTGAGGTGGCGGTGCTGCTCGCTAAGGTGACCGATCTCCGCAAACGGCTGTTCATCGACGCCCTGTGGAACACCGGCGGGCGGCTGAATGAAATTCTGCCGCTGACCCGGGAGGACTTCGTGCTCGACGACCCGCTCACCGGCGCCCCGCTGTCGTCACCGTTCGTGGTGCTGCGCACCCTCAAGCAGCGCGGGCTCGAGGAGGCCGCACGCAACCGCAGCCGCCGGCGCGGGCGCCCGACGAGGGAGGAGCAGCAGGCGGAGCGGGACGCGGAGGCTGAAATCAGAGACAACCCGCCGCGCGCGGTGCCGCTCACCGATCCGGGGTTCGTGCAGCGGTTAAGAGAATGGTTTGCGACGGTGAGCCCGCCGGCGGGCGCCCGGCTGTGGGATATCAGGAGCGAGGACACGGCGCGCAGCTGGATCTCACAGGCGGTCGCGGCGGCTGAACGTGACGGCGTCACCTTCTCCATCCGGCCGGTGACGCCCAAAACGTTCCGGGACTCGTTTGCGATGCACCTGGTGCAGCACCAGGTGCCGCAGAAGGTGATCCAGACGCTGATGGGGCACAAGGACGCGAAGTCCACCGAGTGGTATACCCGGGTGTTTGCGCTGGACGTGACCCGCCAGCTCGGCGTGCGGTTCTCGATGGATCCGGCTGAGGCACGCTCACTGCTGCTGCCCGGGGGGCGCCCGTGATAGCGGACTGGCGGAATTTTGTGACGCTGACGGATCTGCTGCTGATGGCCGGGCTCGCGGCGGTGAACCTTTATCTCTGGGTCAGTCTGGGTGCAAAGATCCGGCGGTGGCGCCGGCGGCGGTCCCGCCTGGCGTTGCCCCGTCTGCAGGTTCAGTTTCTGCCCCCTGAGCGGTCGCCGCTGCCGCTGCTGCTCACGACCCTGGTGACGGGGCTGGCCAGCGTCTGGATGCTGGCCGTGCTCCTGCCCGTCGTCTAAGTCGTCAGGTCAAAACGCAGGCGGGACGGCCGGAATGCGGAACGTGTGCCCCGCGGAAAAAAAGGCGGTGGCCGGGTAAGGGCCTGATTGCTAACGGCGCATGATTACTCATAATAAAGCTCCGTTTATCATCAGGATCTGACCGTATGCTCCTCAGGAGAAAAAAACACCGTACCCACGGTGAGGATCGCCTGCTCGCCCTTACGCTTGCCACCACGGCTGGCGTCCTCAACGCCATGGCCTTCGGCGCATTTGGCTTCTTCCCCTCCCACATGACGGGTAACACCTCCCAGCTGTCCGCGGAGGCGGGAAGTTATGACCTGCACGGCCTGCTTTTTCTGGCGGTGCTGATCCTGGCCTTCGTGACGGGCGCCACGCTGGCGCGCCTCGCCGTAGCCTTTGGCCTGCGGCGTAACGTGCGCACGGTATTCTGCCTGGTGCTGCTGTGTGAGGGCGTGCTGCTGCTGGCCACCTCGCTGGTTGAAATCCGCTGGTACAGCATCCGCAACAACGGCGAGGTGCTGGTCACGCTCGCGCTGCTGATGGGCCTGCATAACGCCACCTCCACGCAGCTTTCCGGCGGGCGGGTCAGGTCAACGCACGTGACCGGAACCCTGACCGATGCCGGTATGGCGCTGGGCTCCTGGCTCCGGGCGTCGGTGAGCCGGCGCGAGGCGGCCGATGCGCCCGCTCACCGGGCGCTGCTCGGCACGCACCTCGTGACCATCGTCTCGTTCCTGTCGGGGTGCGTGGCCGGCTATTTTCTTTTCGTCCGGTTTGGCTTCAGCGCCATGGCGGGGCTGGCTGGCCTGCTCATCCTCACCGCGCTCGGGGGCATCGCCCGCGCGCTGCATCTGACCGGCTGGCGTTTCTGGTAGCGGCCGGTACTTTCAGCGACGGCGGTCACGTGCAGATGAAAGCACCCTGACCGTCTGTATGGATCCACGGGCCGCTCCGGCCGGCGGCTGCATGGCGTGAAGCAGCAGTCAGGGAATGCGATGGATCGCGCCGGCACCTGCAGAACCTCCATTTATCTGCCATCTTTAAGGCTGCACGCTAAACGGCATTAGCAGCTTCCGGAAATGCTGCTTATCTGATGTTCGTCCTGTTTGACATCAATGCTGAGGGATCCGGGCGGGCTGCTTTCGCCTGGGTTCACTGTATACTGTAAAAATGTACACTATATGCACGCTGGCATCTGCTACTCCCCTCTGCATGCGTCTTTTGCTTAGCTCTGACATTTTCTGAGCGCAATTACTGACTACAGTGGCTACCGGATCCGCCCGGCCGGACACTCAGGATGCAGGTGCACCTTTGCCGTCCGCGAGCAAGCCGGGTAACCTTCACAGCACGCGCGTGGCCGTTCTGCACAGGTATAACCATTTTTTATTCAGCTGAACGTAAGTTGCTGCCGATATTCTCGTCTGGAAGATCTTAATAGCATATGATGCCCGCCCGCTGTGACGGCCTGGTGATTCCATCGCGCCTGTGCCTGCTGCGGGCGATCCCATGCTTTACTGACGGCCGGCCGGCATAGCCTTAATGTCAGTCCACCGGAGCGATTCCATTCCCTGACTGCAGACCACGTCCCAGCCCAGGCGGTCACTGAAGGTCTGCTTGCGCAGCCTGTAAAGCTCTGACGCCCGCGTTGTCCTGAGCTCTTCATAGCTCACGTCAAAAAGTTCCAGCATTCCCTATCCCCTGAAACCGCGGCTGATTGCCGCAATACGTCGAATTTACAAATTATCGCGCACAGTTTCAGTGGATTAAGCAAATTTAAGTATTTTCACCGCGGCTGCGCCTGCACAGGCGGGACGGAATGTGCTTACCAGGCCGGCGCAGGTCATGAGCGACGGGATCCTTCGCGTGCTGCGCTGAACGCCGGAAAGCGCTGCGCTGCCGCCTGATATATATCTGCAATCATTTTACCCGTAAAGGTCTCATGGCCTACAATGCCGGAATGGAACGCCGTCACTCCGGAGGCGCAATCAAAATAAAATCAGGGATAATAAAGATAATCTTAACGTCAGCGACCCTGCCCGGGGCGGCCTCAGCGGCCTGCCTGCAGGACAACCAGTTTCTGACCCGCAGGCTGTGTGCGGCTGTCACGAAGCAACGTTTTTATTGAGAACTGACCAGCGAGATTAGCTGACTGCTGTCGCATGATTATCATAGTTCCGACGGGGCATACAAAGGCTTCGCTCCGTTCCCTTCAGTCGGGTGCTCCGGGATAACATAAGGAAAATTACGTCATGAAAAATGAATTTCACTCACAGCTGCTGGAAGATGCGGCAGCCTGGTTGTTCTGGACGCTGGTATCCCGCGACGGGTTTGAGCTCACACTCAAAAATGTTTTACAGACCCGCGGACAGTCACTCCTCAACCATCCTGAGCGGGAAATCATTTTCCGGCGCTATCCGCTCGGGGAGATGCCAGCATCTACGTTCAGTGCCTTCTGCAGCGCTGTTGCTGAACACGCGCACGCCCGGGCTGTCCGGGAAGAAAATCTTACCGGCATGATTTACAGCGAGGACAGATTCAGCGGGAAGACGTCTTCCGCCGCCGGTATCTCTGCGGCACATCTCGATTTTCCTGTTACGGTCGAGGGTGACAGCTTTCCCCGGTACGGCTCTCTCTGCCTGCGTGCTCCTCTGCCCGCGGTCGTGTTTGCCGATTCACCGCCACCAGAGGGTGTCCTGCGGATTGCGGACACCCGCGCCCTGGGTTTCAGCATGCCGCTCTGGCTGTCACCCCAGACGGTCAGTCAGGTTGAATCCCGCCTGTGGCTTCTGACGGGGATATTTTTTATCCCCGTGCATCCGGAGCTGACAGACCGGCACTGGAAAAAAGTCATACCCAACGGCGTCTGTGCCAGAGAACGGATAATTATGGATAAGGACGGGGAAGCCGTGAGCCTCGATTTCCACTGGCAAAGTCGTGCGCACTGAGATATTTAGAAGAGTACTGCCGAGAGCATGTGTGCCAGCGGGAAAGTGCTGCAGTGCTGAGAGAGCGCAAAGTAACCGTGCTGAGCCATCGTCAGTCCGGCTGTCGCTTATACGTGGTGCATATATATGAGGATAATCAGGCTGCCAGCTACAGGTGCAGGCCCTTAAGATGTGCGCTGGCGGGATAAGAAGCATGTAAGTGTGTGCTGACGGGATAAGAATACCGAGGATGTGCGCTGGCGGGGGAATGACGGAGTTTTTTCCCGCCAGCGCACATCTTAAGGGCGTTACCAGACTCAGATACGAGGTGAAGAAGAGCCTTTCCCGACAGCACACACGAATGAGCCGATCCTGATCACTCACACGGGTACTCTGCTCCTGATAGCGTGCCCGGCAGCACACACGTTTACTGATAGCCAGATCAGACCCGACTGTCTCATATCATTGCAGATCTGATGGTTTGAGTTTTGGATTACGTTTATGAATAATAAGGTAATTCTCACGTTCTTTACGGACAAGTGAAAATTCCAGATACCCGATTTTCTGCAACTGCTCCAGCGCTTTTTTGATCGTGCGATTTTGTTCGCTCACCGAACTGGAGAGCGAAAGGCGTTCACGCAGGCGCGCAAAGGCTACGGGTATGGGATGAGCGGGCAGGCTTTCAATAAAGGTATATATGGCCTGGGCTGCCTCTTTCTTTGGAAGCGCCTTAATAGCATGCTGTTGCAGAAGCACGCGATAATCGAGCTGAAAAAGTTCCCAGAGCTTCTCATCGGCTTCAAGCTGAACAATGTCTTTGTCAGCGTCAAAATAGCCGGTTTTGAGCAGGCCTGTCTGGTAGCTGCCACGTACGTCTTTTCCCCGCTTAAACGAGATCGATTTGTTACGCAGTTTACCCAGCGATTCATGAATGGCACTGCGCAGACGACTGTCTATGCGCTTGGCTGAAAACCCACACCCTTTTGCAAAATCGCTAAATTTCAGCTCGATTTTATTTGAATTAAGCCCGTGCTTGCTGAATGCATAGATAACGCCAATCCAGACCTTGAAGTCGCAGTCCATATCCAGACGCGGGCCCGCAATGTTGATGTTGTCGTAACCTTCAGCTCTGGCGATTTCCAGCTGGGAAAACAGCTCGGAGGCATCTACAACATTATTTTCCCCCTGTGATTTTGAAGGCTTGGGCACAAAAACGCCCAGTCGCATCAGCGCGACGGGCTGCACGGTATTATTAGATTTAACTGTGAGTTGTTTTTCCTTGCTGATCATGTCGCTGTACAGCGCATCGCCAATAAAAGTGTTTTCTTTCATTTTGTTATGTGAATTCCCTGCGCGTATGTGCTGGTCAAGAGTATGATCCGGGCTCTTCCCGCCAGCACACACAATACATCCCGGCACGACACATTGCCATCCCGCTGGCACACATATTTCACCCGCCAGCACACATGAAGATCCCTTCAGTACACATCCGGATATGGCCTCAGGCCAGCGATGGCGGGGTTTGCAGAGGGCCGGGATCTATATGGAACTTAAGGGATCTAAGTGGAACTGTTATTGGATCGCTCCTGTGTATTTGTGGATAAGATCATTAAGGAGGGAGCATAGCCTGAGCCCACAGGCTATCTCTGGTATCGCTCTGCAGAATGGCTCCCTGCATTTTAGGTATCGGCGGGAGGATTCTGCTGCCTGACATTATGCACTGGCCCTCGCAGGTGACCTGCATGGCATGCATGTTTTCGGTACTTATCCTGGCGTTCGTAGCGGGCGTCACGCTGACGCGCCCCGCCCATCGTCCAGTGGATGGCATTAATGATAAAAAATCATCCTGTCCCTGAGCGGCTAACCTTCATAATTTGTTCGCGCGTGGCCATACGGGTCAGTATGATCGCCAGAATAGCAGTTGCCCCTCCCAGGGCAGTCGACTCAAACCGGTGCAGAGCAATACCTGTCTGAGGAATGCCGAATCCGGAGATCATGAAAACCACCATTGTGGTGATAAGAAAGCTGAAGAGGCCATACGAGCGATTAATCATTGAATAAGAGAAGGTGAAGGCAGCAAATCCGGTGATAATAAAGCCAGCCATTATGAATAACGAACTGCTGCAATAATCGATAAGGCCGGCTGCCGTAATGCAGCCTGTCAGCGTGCCAAGCACACGTGCCTGCACCCTTGATAACGTATCCCGGTAATTATTTCGCAGGCAGATGAGCAGCGTCATACCCGCCCAGTAGCCATTAGTCAGGTTTAGCAGATGAACTGCCGTCAGCGCACCAGCCATCCCCAGCATGCCGCATATGACTGACCATTGCAGATGGACACGATGTTTGTACTTAACAAGAAAATGCATTAAAAAACGTTTCCACGTGCCCGGGCTGAAATCGCGAAGCTGAAAGTTTCGTCGCTGGAAGATTATTGCCAGAATTATCATCTGTAGTGTTCCGCCTGCGCCGACAAGGCCGGCACGCAGAAGGGCATGCTCCGGGGTTCCGGCAAAGCTGCCCGACACGAGGTAAGTAATTGTCCACTGCTGCAGCATCCACCATGCACTGACATCGATGTTAGCCATCACCACATACAAGCCGGTGTAAAGCAGTGCACCGGCCACATACAGGGAAAATATATTTCCAGTCAGACTACCCAGCCAGGCAGAAAAAATAAGACCCGCCACAGTGGTTGCGAGCAATGACAGTGATGACCCTCCCCATGTTTTGTTTGCTCCGAAAGCAAGGGTAATCGCGCCACCTGTTGCGATACTGGCTGCGGCAACATGGTCGGTTAGATAGCCTGCAACGCTGATAACAATGATGGCGGGCAGGCAGTAAAGCCCCAGCGTAATATCGTGTCGGATACCCGGTTCAGACGGCATGAGATCTCCCGTATACAAACAGAGCTGAATAATGACTGAAAATGAGAAACCCGGCTGTGGCCTTCGTTGATAACACTGTTTACTTCTCCATTAAAATCCTGTTGATCGGCTTTTAAAATAATTGGTTTTAAGAGCCACTACGGGCAGCTTTCCTTAGGCCTTAATCTGGTTCAGCATTTCTGGCCTGCTCCCGATGAGGAGCAGCACACGCGTGCCTGGCGTGGCGTTGAACCGGCCAATGGGCTCCGGGTCGAGCGTAATTTCGTCCTATGTCAGGCACAACGCGTCAAAATACTCACCACGGCTGCTGTACTGCGCAAATCTTCCGCACATAGAGACCTCCCGCTGTGGCTGTAAGGATAGCGGTTATACTGATATCAGAGATGTCATCCGGCCTGTAAGCGTTATACACAGGCGCTGTCAGGAGCACGTATGAATTATTATCAGAAGCTGAGTCAGCCCGCCGTCAGAGCGGAAATGGCGCATGACTGGCCGACTGCCGCCTCGCAGTGGCAGTCGCTGCTCAGGCGGCCGGCAGCCCTCCCCTGGCGACAGTGGATAATCGGGCGCGTAAAATACTGCAGGGCGCGCGCATGTGATATGCCCCCGCGACACTGAAGCCAGTAAAACCCGTTTGTTTCACCGCGCTTACCTGCTGTCAGAACGGAGACTGTCTATGGCCTTTCAGAGCCCGGCCCAGAATTACAGAGAGACGCGCCTGAACCTGGGGCACCTCGTCAGCCTCTCCCCTTATTCCACCTATCTGATGCGCAGCGACAGCGATTTTCCTGACGCCGGCATCGTGAAAGGTTCAGTGCTGGCCATCGACCGGGCGCTGGCCGCGACGCATGGCCAGCTCATTGTTGCCGAGGTGGAAGGCGAGCTCACGCTGCGGCGCCTGCTGCTCAAACCCGTTCCCGCCCTGCAGGCGCCGGATGCGGATGAAACCGTCACGCTGATCGACGTGAGCCAGCCGCTGCCGGTCTGGGGCGTGGTGGCCTATGCCCTCACCGACGTAGCCGGGCTGGGATTCAGCGGACCCGCCGGAGAGTGACCATGTTTGCCCTGGCGGATGCCAACAACTTTTATGCCTCCTGCGAAACCGTGTTCCGGCCCGACCTGCGCGGCAGGCCCATCGTCGTCGTCTCTAACAACGACGGGTGTGTGATTGCCCGCTCGGCAGAGGCGAAGCGGATGGGCATTAAAATGGCCGCCCCGCTGTTTCAGAACGAGCGTTTCTTCCGCGAGAACGGCGTGCACGTGTTCAGCTCCAACTACGAGCTGTACGGTGACATGTCGGCGCGCATGATGGCCATACTGG
>NZ_VOQX01000049.1:0-37572 GCF_016643525.1 Pantoea sp. Morm
GATGTTATTGATGATGGCGGGCGCATACGGCACCAGATGGAAACCGCCCTCGCGGTTGGCATTGTCAAGAAACGGCTTGTGCTGGAACAGGTTGACGTCAATGTCGCCATTTTCCACGCTCACGTTCGGCGCAGTCCAGTCGGTGAACTCCACCAGCTCCACCTGCAGTCCCTGCTTTTTCGCTTCAGCCACGGCGGTTTCCAGCGGCGGCGCGAAAGCCGCCGTGGTACCGACTTTGAGGGCGCCGCTGTAGTCACCGGCGGCAAACGCGCTGGCGGTTAATATTGCGGCGCTCAGCGCCACTAATGAGGCAAATTTCATCCTGACTCCCTGAGGTTAAATTAACGAACGTCAGCCGCAGGCCGCCAGCGCGCGGCCGGGTGGCGCGCGGGCAGACGATCCTGCTGCTGAAAAATTTTTTGCCGGAGCGATCCCGGCTGATAGGCGGTTTTGAAGCGGCCGCGCTGCTGAAGTTCCGGTACCACCAGCTCAATAAAATCGCGGTAGCTTTGCGGATTCAGGATGCGCGTCAGATTGAAGCCGTCGATGTCACCTTCATCAATCCAGCGGATCAACTGGTCGGCGACCTGAGACGGGTTGCCGACAATCACCGGGTAGCGGCTGCCAAGCGCGTGCTGCTCCAGCAGCTGGCGACGCGTCCAGCCGTTATAGGCTTTGCTCACCGATTCAATGGCGCGCGTGTCGCCGCTGTGAATCGGTTCATCGAGGCCAAACGCGGCGAGATCGACGCCAATTGAGCTGGAGAAGTGCGCAATGCCGGCTTCGGCACTGGCGTATTCCAGATAGCTGCGGTGCTTCTCCTGCGCTTCGCGTTCGCTGGCGGCGACGATCACGCTGACACCCATAAAGATGCGTAAGTCGTCCGCCTGGCGACCCACCGCCACCGCCGCGTGGCGCAGACGCTGCGCCTGCTCGCGCAGCGCCGCCGGCGAGCTGGCATTCACGAAACTGCATTCGGCGTGCCGAGCAGCAAACGCCACGCCGCGCGCGGATGAGCCTGCCTGGAACAGCAGCGGCGTGCGCTGCGGCGAAGGACTGCTCAGGTGATAGCCCTGCACCTGATAAAATTCACCCTGATGATTGATCGCGTGAATCTTCTGCGCGTCGGCATACAGCCGGCGCTGTTTGTCCGCCAGCAACGCATCGTCCTGCCAGCTGCCTTCCCATAGCTGATAAGTGACATCAAGAAACTCATCGGCCTGGTCGTAGCGCCGATCGTGCGCCAGCAGTTGCTGCTGCCCCATGGCGCGCGCCGCGCTGTCGAGATAGCCGGTCACGATGTTCCAGCCGATGCGGCCGTTGGTCAGATGGTCGAGCGTCGACAGGCGGCGGGCAAAAGGATAAGGGGCTTCGTAGCTCAGATTGGCGGTCACGCCAAAGCCCAGGTGCTGCGTCACGCTGGCCATGCCGGAAATCAGCATCAGCGGATCGTTCACCGGCATCTGAATGGACTCGCGCGCCGTCAGGCCGATACCCTGCTGATACACATCGTAAACGCCGAGAATATCGGCAATGAACAGCCCGTCGAACAGGCCGCGCTCCAGCAGACGCGCTAAATCAAGCCAGTACGCCAGCGAATTGAACTCCACTGAGTGGTCCTGCGGATGGGTCCACATGCCATGGTGAATATGCCCCACGCAGTTCATGTTAAAAGCATTTAGCAGAATCTGTTTGCGGCTCATAGCGTTCCCCGTCGCGGCGGCAGCACGCCGTTAAGCAAATAGTTGCCGATGACCGGATATTTCCAGCGTACCGGGTCATGCAGCGTGTGGGTGCGCGCGTTGCGCCAGTGGCGATCGAGATTGTGCTCGCGCAGGCTGGCGCGCGATCCGCCCAGCTCAAACAGCAGGTTGCCGGCTTCCAGCGCCACCTCAGTGGTCCAGGCACGGGCTTTCGCCACTTCAACCGATGCCAGCGCGACGTGTTCAGCGCTCGGGTTGCGTTGGGCGACATCGACCGCCTCTCCGGCGACATCCAGCAACGCATCACCGGCGCTGAGCCGTGCGGCAAGCCGCCCGGTGCGATCCAGCGTCAGCGGATCGTCACAGGCTCGCTCAACGCCGCTGTCCGGCCACGGCCGCGCGCGCTGCTGCACAAAAGCCAGCATGTCATTGAAGGCCGCGCGGGCAATGCCCTGGTCGATGGCCGCATGCATAATCTGGGCAAACGGTCCGACGGTAGTCGGCCGCTCAAACGCGCTATGAAACGGCACCACATCGTCCGGCGCGATCGCCACATCACGAAACTGCACGCTGCCGCTGCCGGTGGTGCGCTGGCCGAAACCGCTCCAGTCATCAATCACCGTTACGCCCGGCTGATGGCGCGGCACAAACACCAGCTGTTCTTTGCCGTCATCGGCGATGGCCAGCGTCGGGATGCGGTCGGCAAACAGCGCCCCGGTGCAGTAAAATTTGTCGCCGTTGAGGCGCAGCCCGCTGGCGGTCTGGCTGAAGGCGGTGGTGCGCTGATGCGCCGCCGCAGAGCCGAACTCCGCCAGCGCGTTGCCATAGTGAACGCCCGCCAGCACTTCGTTGTACAGCCGCTGCTGCTGGGCGTCGCTGCCGTTAACGCGCAGCACTTCCAGCGCATAGAAGTGATTTTGCGGCACCTGACCAATTGATGCATCGGCAGCGCTGAGAATGACAAAAATCTGCGCCAGTTCTGCGCTGGAAATCTCAATGCCACCCCACGCACGCGGCACGGTAATGGCGCCTAAGCCGGACTGGAAATAGTGCTGAAGTTCAGCATGTGGCAGCTTACGCTGCCGATCGCGCTGCGCTGCGCCGCTGCGAAAGCATTCAGCCAGCTCCTCTGCCACCTGCAGGGCCTGCTGCGCACTGCGGATGCGTGCTGCCGGCTGTTTAGCGAAAACCTGCGTCACTATCGCTCCTTAAATCCACGCATGACGCGCGGGCAGAACATCGTTGAGGTAATAGTTGCCGATGGCGTGCGTTTTCCAGCGCACCGGATCGTGCAGCGTATGGGTGCGCGCGTTGCGCCAGTGGCGATCCAGCCCATGCTTCAGCAATGTGCCGCGGCTGCCGCTCCACTCCAGCAGCTTTTCGCTGGCTTTCAGTGCAATTTCGGTGGTCAGCACTTTGGCTTCTGCAACCGCGATGGAGGCGCGCGCGCAGTGCGCAGCGGTAAGCGCGTGCGGGTCAATGCTGTCCAGTACGCGCGCCGCACGCACCAGCAGCGCGTTGGCGGCGCTCAGTTCGGTGCTGATACGCCCGACATCGGCGAGAATGTAAGGATCTTCTGCGTTGCGGCTCACGCCCGCGTCCACCCACGGACGCGAGCTGCTGTGAATAAACGCCAGCGCCTCATCCAGCGCGCCCTGGGCGATCCCGGCGTCAATCGCGGCCTGGATCAGCTGCGATACGGCACCGCGCAGCGTTGGCTTATCGGGCGACGGTAGCGCGATGGTCAAACCGGCATCGACCGCCACCTGCTGGAGCTTCACCGTGCCGCTGGCGGTGGTGCGCTGACCGATACCCGACCAGTCATCGATAATCTCAACGCCCGCTGCCGGCAGCGGAATGAACGCCATTACCGGCTGGCCCTCCTGCTGCGCGGTGGTCACCAGAATGTCGGCAAACAGTGCACCGGTGGAATAGAACTTTTCACCGCTGAGCCGTAACCCCTCCGGGCCTGACACCAGCTGCGCCTGCATATCACGCGTGTGTTTGCTGTTCTTTTCCGGACCGCCGTTGCCCAGCCGCTGGCCCTGTACCACCGCGCTGAGCAGGCGCTGCTGCTGTTGCGCGCTGCCTTCCCCCAGGATGAACTGGATCAGCCCGAAGTGGTTTTGCGGAATCTGGCCAAGCGACGGATCGCTGGCGGAGATCAGGCGGAACACCTCCGCCACGGTAGCAAAAGACAAACCGCCGCCGCCAAACTGGCGCGGCACGCTGATACTGCCCAGCCCCAGCTGGGTGAACTGATCGAGCAGTTCACGCGGATAGATACGCTGTTGGTCGCGTTCGGCTGCCCCGGCTTTCGCCTGTTCCGCCAGGTGGCGGGCGGCGTCGATTGCCGCCGCGTCAGACGTAATCACCGCCGCGCGCTGAAGTTGTTGAGCCCTGATTTGCGTCATCGCTGGATTCACTTTTTATTTTGCTGTGATTCACAGGCTCATTCTGCCAGGGCAGAGAGCCGTAATTTAATAACAGATTGAGCGCGATGATAATCAGCGGGAATAACAGCGGTAAAGAGCACGGTTATGCTATATCCGGCAAACGGCATGCAGAAAGAGAATAAAGAATTTATCAGGGATAAGAAGGCGTTAGCGGGCGCGGAGATGCAGGGTTATTACGCTGAGTGACACGGGCGAATTATCTTAAGTATTAATTCCGCTATCGATAGTGATAAATGACATTATTGTTTTATTGCGCCATGGGCTGGCGCAATAGAGTGGGCATTACGTTATCCCGGTATTACGCCTGCGCCAGATACATCGCCGGGGAATAGTGGCGCGTCGATTCACTCTTCTCACTGTGCGGTGTGCTGGTACTGTCGATCAGCTTCGCCAGCTGATAAGTCTTCACCGTTTCCTGCTGCGTCAGCTGCTGGGCGAAACGGGCGGTGAGGTTACCCTGCGCATCCTGCGTCACCTCAGTGGTGCTGCGCGTTTCATCGTGAATCTGGTGGTAGTGATAGTTTTGTGACTCTTTGGTTTCATTGAGCGCCAGCGGCGAACTGGCGCTTAGCGCGGTATGAAAACTGGCGTTTAGCTTAAACAGGGTTTCCTGCGTCATGCGCTGCGTATCGCCGTTCTTCTGCTGGCTGCTGCGCTGCGCCACATCCAGAGCGAAAGTATCTTCCTCTTCCGGCTTCAGCGGATTGCTGGAGCGCGCCGTCTGGTGATAGCTGGCCGAGAAATCCGCCAGGCCGCTGATGGCACCGGCCTGCGCCGCATGCGCGCCTACGGTGATCGCCTGCGGGGTGCGCATCGCCACGCCGGCCGCCGCGCTGGTGCTGTTTAAGCTCTCGAAACCCTGCTTAAACAGTGCCAGCGCCGCACGATCGCCATGACCGCGCGAAGCGGCCTGATCAAATTTCGCGCTCCACTGCGCCAGGGCGCTCTGCTGCTGACCGGCGTTGCTGGCCTGCGCCAGGCTGCGCATGTCCGTCGTCAGTTTGAAACTGGCGTCGGCATTATGGAAACCCAGCCAGCGTGAACCCGGGTCGGCATGCAGATTCAGCGACTGCATTACTTCGCCGCTGCGACGCAGGTCGGTTTTCAGATCAACGCTGGCCAGCTGGTTACTGTCAAAACTGAGCAGGTCACCGACATCCAGTTTACCGTTGCCGTTATCCAACCCGCTCAGGGTTTTCTCCAGCGCGCCGGAAAGTTTGGCAATTGCCGCAGCTTCGTCATCGCTCAGCTTACCGTGAGTGGTTTTCAGTGCCACCGCTACGCCATCCTGCTGCCGCGTCATCTGCAGAGTCAGGCTCACGCCGGACTGAGTGGTAATCTCCAGTGCCACCGCGCTCTGCGTGTCAGTTTGCGCGCCGCCGCTGGCCGGTACGCTGATGGTGACATCGTCACGCTGCTGCGTCAGTGCGCTCAGCAGCGCGCTGCCAATGCCGTTCATGCTGACGCCCGAGCTGCGCAGCGCACCTATCGCCTGCGTCTGCATATCAGGCGAAAGAGGCGTGCTGGCGGTGACGCGCGCCGGCGTCATCTGGTACACCGCAGAGATGGCGTCGGTGGCTTCGCTAAAGGTGACTTTCGCTGAGGCGTCTGCCGTCAGACTATTTTGCCGGGTCGCATTGCTTGCCGTGCTGCTGGTCACGCGTGCGCTGGCGCTGCTGAGATGGAGCTGTGAGAAACTACCCGGTCCGATACCGTTAATCATCCTGACTATCCTCGCTGGTATTATACCGCTACGTTATCGGCGATCCTGACGAAATCTTTACACTTCCGCACGGCGCGTGACGGTGCAAAATGGTTGTTGAAATTAATAATCATTATCACTAATCTGTCTGGCGCTTTCGCTGTGACACGGAAGTAATTGACTCGCCAGCTAGTAAGGAAGCGCCATGATTTATCGCTTTATCATTCCGCTGTTCACCCTGCTGAGCCTGCTGCTCAATCCGGCTGTCGGTTTCGCCCGGCCTGATATGACGCCGCTCGGACCCAACATTGCCGACAAAGGCTCTGCCTGGTATCGCTTCACTGTAAACACGTTTGATTCCGCTGACGGCCAGCGCCATTACAAAGTGTGGACGGCGGTACCACGTAAACCGGCACCGGCCGCAGGTTACGCGGCGCTGTATATGCTGGATGGCAACGCCGTGATGAACCATCTCAGCGAAGCGCTGTTGCAGAAGCTGGCGGCAGGCAACCCGCCGGTGCTGGTGGCGGTAGGCTATCAGACCCCGCTGCCGTTCGATCTCGCTGCGCGCACGCTGGATTACACCCCGCCACAACAGGTGCAGGATCGTCGCGGCCGGCCAGCCGGCGGCAGCGCCGCATTCCGCCAGCTGCTGGAACAGACTATCGCGCCGCGTGCCGAACGGAATCTGCCGATCAATGCGCAGCAGCGTGCGCTGTGGGGCCACTCTTACGGTGGGCTGTTTGTGCTGGACAGCTATTTAACCTCCGGATTTTTCCAGCGCTATTTTGCCGCCAGTCCTTCCCTGCGCGGCGACGCAACGCTGTTGCAGCAGATGGCGGCGGTGACGCCCGCATCGTTCAAGCAGAAGCAGCTGGTGCTGATGGAAGGCAACGGCGAATTCCGTTCTGGCGTCAGCGATGTGCTGAGCCGGATTCGCACCACCCTCGACGGCATGCAGGAGAACGGCCTGGCGGCTCGCTTCCAGCTGTTTCCCGGGCTCAGTCACGGCCAGATGTTTCCGGCTTCGCTGGAAAGCGCGCTGTCGGCCATGGCGGAAGACGGTGCGCCGTCACGCGCACCGGATGAGTGAAAGGGCAGTTAGTTGAAGAATTTGATGTCGGTTGGCGTTGCCAGCTTCGCCGCCACACCGCGCGCGCTCAGCTTGCCGCTGTGCGCATCAAAATCAAACAGCGTAATGGTATTGGTAAACACGTTGGTGACATAGAGGTGTTTACCGCTGTTATCAAACGCCAGCGCGCGCGGCTCAATACCGTCGGCGGCATAGCGCTGTGGATCTGTCAGGCTGCCATCGGCGGCAATCTTAAACACCAGCAGATGATTGTCAGATCCGCGGTTAGCGGCAATCAGGAATTTACCCTGCGGGCTGAGAATGATGCCGCCGCCGCTTTTACAGGCGGCGCTGCTGTTTTGCGTATTCAGCGCCACCTGTGCCTGCCGTTCCAGCCGGTCATCAGTGACGCGGAACACCACGATTTCGCCCGCCATTTCAGTAATCACATAAGCGTGTTTACCGTCGGCGGAGAACACCATGTGGCGCGGACCCGCACCTGGCGCAAAGCTCACATCACGGCTGGTATCCGCCTGCAGCGGCTCTCGCCGATCCGCGTGGTAGCGATAGGCGTGCAGTTTATCGTCACCGAGATCGGCCGCATACAGATAGCGGCCATCATGGGTAAAGGTGGTGGAGTGCGCATGGCCGCCATCCTGCCGATCTTTTACCACGCCGCTGCCTTCGCTGAACGCGAAATGCTGGACCTGTTCGCCCAGCTTGCCGTCCGACGCAATCGGGAACACCGTTACCCCTGCTCCGCCTTTCGCCACCGAATAGTTGGCGACAAACAGGAATTTGCCGTCCGGGCTAAGAGTGGCGTGCGTCGGCTGCTCGCCGTGGCTGTCGACCTGATTCAGCACCCGCACTGCGCCCTGTTTATCGATCGCCAGCGCGGTAACGGCACCGGCATTCTCTTCATTGGTGGTATAAGCAAACCGCCCGTCGCGTGATTTAACGATCCACGACGGGCTTTTCATCCTGATCACCTCCAGCGGCTTGAGCGTCCCGTCGCTGTTGACCTGCATGCGATACAAACCTTCACTGGGTCGATCCGGCTTTTGTACCGCAGGGGCATCCGGAATACTGGTCCAGGTGCCGACTAATGCTGTTTGATGATGTTCCGTGTTCTGCGCCATAGCACTCCCCGCCAGCGTCAATAGAGCCAGTGATATTGCCACGGTTAAGTTTGTTGCTAAACCGCCAGTTGCCGGTTTTGGGTATCCACTCATTGTCTTTCCACCATAATCGGAATTTTCACGGGCCTGCGCCCAAACCAGGTTGATTTTTTTGTATTGAAACGGACGTTGTTAACGTCTCGTTAACGACTATAGTGGCATTCCCTGCGCGCAAAGCTGCGCAGGCCGATCGGCTTCACAAATCGGTTTATTTAATTGTGCCTTTGCTAATGGGTCATAGCGTTTGGTTATGGATGGCAGGAAGCAGTGTAAAAAGCCCCGGCACGCATGCTTTAATCTTTCCTTTACCGAACTCAGGGATGGTCACGACGTTATGCTGCCGTTTTCTAATGGTTTTTTATTGAGTTTATCGCTGTGTCTGGATATCGGACTCGCCAACATCGCCATGCTGACGCTGGCGATGCAGCGCGGTTATCTGCACGGTTTCTGGCTGGGCATGGGCACCTGCGTGGGTGATTTAATTTACGCCTTACTGGCGATGGCTGGCATGGCGGTGGTACTGCAGTTTACGCCGGTGCGCTGGTTGCTATGGATTGGCGGCGGCATCTTGCTGCTGTGGTTTGCCGCTAAAATGCTTTACGCCGCGCTGGCCAAAAAAATCGACATTCCCGCGGCTGAAACCCAGCCTTATCGTTCACTGCTGCGCGAATTTCGGCGCGGCATCGTGCTGGCGATGTCGTCACCGACGGCGATTCTGTGGTTCGCCAGCGTGGGCGGCGCGCTGATAGCCCGCATCGGCCACAGTGATGCCGCTGCAACTTCGTGGTTTCTCAGCGGGTTTTTCCTCGCCGGGGTGGTGTGGACCTGTGTAATCTGCCTGATCGGCAGCATGGGCGGAAAGCTGTTAGGCGAGCGCCTGCTGAAGTATTCGTATCTCGCCTCAGCGCTGATTTTCTGTTATTTCGCGGTGTATGTGATTTGGTCGGGATACCGCGAGTTCGTGGCGGTTTAAGTCACCACGTAACCGTTTAAAATCATGCGATTATCCAGTTACGACAGCGCAAGCGTTGTAAGGTCGCCATGGATGGCGACCCGGAAAACGTCGCGCGGCCGTGAAATACACCACTTAAACGCCGGCAATCCGCCTCAGCTCCGCCTGTGCACCCGGCGCCACCGCCAGCACCTGCGCGCCTTTCAACAGCCGGTCGCCCTCAGTATTAAACGGGTGATACCAGCCGCCGGCCTCTTTCACCAGACAGTAACCGGCCAGGCAATCCCACGCGTGCATGTAGGGTTCGAAATAGCCCACCACGCGTCCGGCTGCCACCCACGCCAGCATCAGCGCACCAGATCCGATACGGATAAAGTTGCCCCCCGCTGCCAGCAGCGACGCCAGCAGGCGGCCCACCTCTTCCGGGCTGACATAGCTATTAGCGCCAAAGCCGGTCACGTGATTTTGCAGCGTACGTGACGGATCCACCTGTAAACGGCGGCCATTCAGCGTTGCGCCCTGGCCGAGCGCGGCGACGTAGCACTCCTGATAGGTCGGCGCAAAGATCACGCCAATCACCGGCACGCCGTCATGCAGCACCGCAACGGAAACACACCAGTTTGGCATACCGTTGAGGAACGGGCTGGTGCCGTCAATCGGATCGACCACCCAGGTGTAGCCTGACGTGCCCGGCTGCAGGCCGTACTCCTCGCCAAGAAAACCGTCGTCCGGGAAGCTGGCGCGAATCTGCTGGTCGATCATCTGTTCCACCTCGCGGTCAGCGCGTGATACCACATCCTGCAGGTCGTGCTTGGTTTCGACCACCAGCGTGTCACGCTGATTGAAGTAGGCCAGCGCCTTCTCCCCGCCCGCCCGCGCGACGCGTTCGGCCAGCAGCAGACGCGATTGCAGCGCGTCATTTTTCGTATCACTCATGCGTTATCCTTAAATTAACCGGCAATCAGGGCCAGACCCTGAGGTTTAAAATCAATCGCCACCCGGGCGTCCAGCGGCAGCTGCTGCTCCATCTGCGCATCGACGATGAACAGCGAGCCCAGTTCCGTGTTGACCTCGTATTCGATGTGATCGCCCAGCCAGGTGGCATGCGTCACCTCGCCGCGCAGTGCGCCTTCAGCACCGCTGTGCAGGGTAATGAACTGCGGTCTGACCGATAGCTGCGCGGATCCGGTCGCAACGCCGTTACCGCGCACGCGATAGCGCTGCCTGCCGAGTCGCACCAGCGCTTCGCTGCCTTCTACCTGTTCGACTTCGCACGGCAGAATATTGGCTTCGCCCATAAAGTCAGCGATGAACACCGAATTGGGCGCGTGATACAGGCTTTCCGGCGCGCCCTGCTGAGCAATATCGCCCTCTTTCATGACAATAATTTTATCCGACACCGCCAGCGCCTCTTCCTGGTCGTGCGTGACATACACCGCCGTGAAGCCCAGCCGCTGCTGCAAATCACGAATATCCGTGCGCACCCGGCGGCGCAGGCGCTCGTCGAGATTGGAGAGCGGCTCATCCAGCAGCAGCACCTGCGGCTCCAGCACCAGCGCGCGCGCCACCGCAATGCGCTGCTGCTGCCCGCCGGAAAGTTCGGACGGCAGCCGCTGCCCCTGACTCTCCAGCCCGACCAGTTTCAGCCCTTCGCGCGCACGATCCTGCGCTTCCTTTTTGCTCATGCCGGACGATTGCAGGCCGTACATGATGTTGTCGAGCGCACTCATATGCGGAAACAGCGCGTAGGATTGAAACACCATCGCCACGTCGCGCTCGTTGGCTGGCAGATGCGTTACGTCTTTGCCACCAATTAAAATACGCCCCGAAGTCGGATGTTCCAGGCCGGCCAGCAGGCGCAGCGTGGTGGTTTTACCGCAGCCGGAAGGCCCCAGTAGCGTCACCAGCGTACCTGGCTCCACCGTCAGCGATAAATCCGGCAGCGCGGTAAAACCGGCAAAGCGTTTTTCGACGTGTTCAAACACCACGGAACCAGCAGTAATCGCGGTCATACGGCACTCTCCTGAGTTAACGAAGGGGAAGCAGGTGGCGCGGCGACGTCCACCGGGCGCGCCACGCGGCGCAGGCGACGTTCGCCCACCAGCCACTGGAACACGCCAATGATCAGCAGCATCACCACAATCAGCACCGTGGAGTAAGCGATGGCGACGCCGTATTCGCCATTCTCTACCAGCCCGACGATGTAGGACGTCGCCATGTTGTACTGAGCGCTGACAAGGAAGATTACCGCGCTGATCGAGGTGATGGCGCGGACAAAGGCGTACACCAGCGCCGCGCTGATTGCCGGTTTCAGCAGTGGCAGCACCACTTTGCGCAGCGTGCGGAAACTGCTGGCACCCAGCGTCAGTGACGCTTCATCAAGGCTTTTATCCAGCTGGCTCATCGCCGCGATACCGCCGCGCACGCCGACTGGCATATTGCGGAACACAAAGCAGGCAATCAGGATCATCGCCGTGCCGGTAATCTCCAGCGGCGGCAGGTTATAGGCCATCACGTAACTGACGCCAATCACCGTGCCGGGAATGGCAAAGCTCAGCATCAGCAGGAACTCAAACGTCTGACGACCGGCAAATTTCTGCCGCACGATGAGCCAGGCGGTCAGCAGGCCCACCACGGCGGTGAGCGGTGCGGCAATCAGGGCAATTTCCAGCGTGGTCCAGAACGAGTTCCACGCCACGCCGCTCCACAGCAGATGACCGTCACTGACGCTGACGCGGAAAGCGCGCACGTAGTGTTCGATGGTCAGCGCATCGTTCAGGCCCCACGACTGCACAAAGCCGCCCACCACAATCATGCCGTAGATCACCAGGGTAAACAGACCCCACGGAATCACCATGCCGTACACACCGTAGCGCAGCAAACGCGGCAGCTGACCATGTTTGCCGCCGTCGCCCTTGCCGGTCACCGTGGCGAAGTTTTTGCCACCCAGCCACAGCCGCTGCAGCACAAAGGCGGCCAGCGTGAAGCACAGCAGAATCATCGCCAGCACCGCGGCGCGACTCGGATCGTTTTGCGCGCCTACCACCGAGAAGAAAATTTCGGTAGAGAGCACGCCGTGACTGCCGCCCAGCACCATCGGATTACCAAAATCGGCCATGCTTTCGATGAAGCTGATTAAAAAGGCATTAGCCAGACCCGGCGCCATCAGTGGCAGCGAAACGCGGCTGAAGGTGCGCCAGCGGTTAGCGCGCAGCGTTTGCGACGCCTCTTCCAGCGACGGACTGACGCCCTCCACCACGCCAATCAGCACCAGAAAGGCAATCGGCGTGAACGACAGCACCTGGGCAATCCAGATACCGGTCAGGCCATATAGCCAGCGGCCGGGCTCGATGCCAAACAGCGCCGCCAGATGCTCCGTCACTACGCCCGAGCGACCGAACAGCAAAATCAGCGCCAGACCAATCACGAACGGTGGCGTGATGATTGGCAGAATGGTCAGCATGCGCAGCGCTTTTTTGCAGGGCAGCGGCGTGCGCGTTGCCGCCAGGGCAAAGGCCAGACCCAGCAGCGTCGAACCGCTGGCAGTCATCAGCGCCAGCCACAGTGTGCGCCAGGCGGTGCCGCAGGTGCCGCCTTTCAGACAGGCAAGGCTCCAGATCGACGGGTCCTGCAGATTGCTGATCAAACCATCCGGTTTGAAACTGCCGTCAACGTCCTGCACCGACACCACAAACATACTGAGCACCGGATAGAGTACGAAGATGCTGACCAGCGCAGTCAGCAGCACCAGCGACGCCACCACAAAGGCATCGCCTTTCAGCACGCCGCGTTCGGCCAGCGCAAACGAGAACAGCAGCAAAAATACGGTCAGCAGCAGGAGCGCGCCAGCGCCCATCGCTGGCTGTCCCTGCGGCAGCGCGCCGAAGCGGTTTTCCAGCCACAGCCAGCTCCAGCCGCTGTAGCCAATCGCGTGCCCTTCCACAATCAGGAAGATCACGCCCAGCGCGCTGAACAGCAGCAGCAACCGGCTGCGTGCGCTGCCGGGCAGTAAACCGCAGGCGGCGCACAGCGCCAGCAGCGCCACGGCGAGCGCCAGCCATGGATGGCTGCCGATCTGCCACAATGCCGGCGCGCTGGCTTCATCACGCCACAGGTTAAGCAGCCAGCCGCTATCGAAAAAGCCTGCTTCCAGGCTGTACCACGGCAGCAGCAACAGCGCGACGGCGCCCAGCAGCAGCGCGCCTGTCAGACGGCGATTATTTGCGTTCATGTGTTACCTCAATGCGGGATCATCGCGCCATCCTTAGCGCTGTCGGAACCGGCAAGCCGCCGTCAGCGGCAGCGTCCGGCGATGCGGCATTACTGCGCGCTGGCGCCGATCTCTTTATCCCAGCGGCTCAGCAGCGCTTTACGTTTGGCGGAATCGCCGTAGGTTTTGAAGTCATAATCGATCAGTTTGATGTTCTCGAAGCGCGGCGCGTATTCGGAGATCTCTGCGTTGCGGTTTGACGGCAGCTGGAAGGATTTGGCCTCTTTCATGTGCGACTGCGCTTCGGCGCTAAGCGCCCAGTCGTACCACACTTTGGCATTGGCCAGATTGCGTGCCCCTTTGACGATCGACATTGAGCCAATCTCATAGCCAGTGCCTTCACAGGGCGCGACGGTTTTGATCGGGAAGCCGTCGACTTCCATCGCCACCGCGTCGTGCATAAACACGATGCCCACGGTGGTTTCGCCGCGCGCCGCTGCCTTCACCGGCGCCGAGCCGGATTTGGTGTACTGGGAAATGTTGGCGTTGAGCTTTTTCAGGTAATCAAACGCTTTGTCCTCGCCCATGATCTGCACCAGCGTCGCCAGGGTGTTATAGGCGGTGCCGGACGAGTTCGGATTGGCAATCTGAATTTCGCCTTTGAAGGCCGGATCGAGCAAATCAGCCCAGCAGGCTGGCGCTTTGAGCTTTTTATCCGCCAGCAGTTTGGTGTTGTAGCCCCAGCCGAGCGCACCGGCATAAATCCCCACCGTACGGTAACCTGAGTTTTCCGCCTGCTTCTGCGCCCAGTCCTGCTGCTGGTCGAGCAGCGGCGATTTATACGGCTGCGTCAGCCCCTCTTCCGCCGCCTGCATATGCGGATCGCCGGTACCGGCCCACCAGATGTCGGTGCGCGGGTTACGCGCTTCGCTGCGCAGGCGGGCATAGGCTTCACCCGCCGACAGCCGCACCATGCTGACTTTAATATCCGGATGTGCCTGGCTGAAAATGCGCGTCATGTGTTCGCACACCACCACGTCCGCCGAGCAGACCATATTGAGATTGCCAGCGGCCGTCGCAGCAAACGGCAGCGCGGTGCAACTGAGGGACAGCGCAATGGCCAGTGAGGTGTAGCGCATGATGTTCTCCTTGGTTGGCAGGGTTCCGTGCTTAACAGAGGTTTTTATTTGCACGTGTGTGCAAATTAGTAATGAACAGAAAATAGCCTGTCAAATAGCGCAATCTGCAATTGACAGGCTGTGTCACAAAAATGCAACAAATGTGATCGCAGACAAATTGCACAGCTTTGCAATTTACGGCAGACTGCTTTTCAGCCGTAATTGTGAGGAGTTGAAGATGCAGAATGACAAAGCCGGGGTGAGCGCACAGGATGTGGCCGATCGCGCGGGCGTGTCGCGATCGGCGGTGTCGCGCGCCTTTACGCCCGGTGCCAGCGTTTCTGCAGCCACCCGTGCCCGGGTGATGAAAGCGGCGCAGGAGCTGGGCTATCACGTTAACCACCTGGCGCGCGGACTGGTGCGCAACCGCAGCGGCATCGTCTGCCTGATCGTCTCTGAAATCGCCACGCCTTACCGCGCCACACTGGTGCGCTGGCTGACACAGTTTTTACAGGAAGCGGGCAAAGTGGCGATGCTGATTAATACCGATCGTTCCGACAACAGCGTCTCCGCCGCGCTGCTGCAGGCGATCAATTTTCGCGCCGATGCCTCCATCATCCTCTCCGGCATGCCGGATCGCACCATCACCCGCCAGTGCTATCAGCACGGTCAGCGCATCATCCTGATCAACCGCGACGAAGCGCTGCCGGGCTCGCTCAGCATCAACCTCGACGCGCAGGCGGCGGCTGAAACGGCGGTGATGGCGTTTCAGCGCGCCGGCTGTCGTCAGCTGGCGTTCGCCAATTCGCTGGCCGGTACGCCGAGCCTGATCAAACGCGAAGCGGCGTTTATCGCCGTGGCGGAGCGCGCCGGACTGACGGTCAGCGTGGAGCGGTTCGGTACCACCTCGTATGAGAGCGGTCAGATTCTGGCGCATCGCCTGCTGACGCGCCATCAGCGCCCGGACGCGGTGTTCTGCGTCACCGATCTGATGGCCTGCGGTTTCATGGATGAAGCGTGCCACCGTTTCCAGCTGCGCGTGCCGGAGGATTTGTGCCTGATTGGCTACGACAATATCGCGCAGGCTGGCTGGTCCTCTTACAATCTCACCACCTTCGCCCAGCCGGTGGAGCGCTTTGCCCGCGACGCCATCGCCTGGCTGACGCAGACCGAGCAGGCGGAGAGTGGTTTTACGCCGCAGAGTGAGCAGCAGCACGACACGCTACTGTATCAGGCTGATGTGATATGGCGCGGATCGGTGCGCGGCGGCTGATCTAAGCGCGGCATACCTGCCGTACCGTGTCACGCAACCAGCGGTGTGCGGCATCCTGCTCCAGCCGCGGATGCCATAGCTGTGACACTGTCACCTCTGGCGTGGCAAACGGTAATTCAAACATCGCAAACGCCGGATTATCTTTGATTAGCGGATGGTGCAGGCACAGCGTATGCGGCACCAGCGCCAGCCAGTCGCTGTGCAGCGTGAGCGCGACGGCAGTGGAAAAAGCGGGTACCACGGCCGCCACCTGGCGGGTAAAACCGGCGGCGAGCAGCGCCTCATGCACCGGCCCGCCCAGCTCACCGCGCCTTGACGCCACGATGTGACCATATGCGGCCAGCTGCGCCAACGTCACGTCCGCGAGTAACGGATGCCCGGCGCGCACCACGCCGACGAAGCGATCGCGAAACAGCGCCTGCAGCCGAATCTCCGGTCCCATATTGCCCAGTACGCCAATCTCCAGATCAACGTCGCCGCTGCGCAGCGGTCGATCATTTTTCTCTGCTTTCGGCATGAAGCGCAGCTGCACGCCGGGCGCCTGTGCGCGGACTGCGGCGATCAGCGCGCTGCCAAACGCTTCGACAAAACCTTCGTTGGTACGCAGCGTGAAGTGGCGCTGCAGCTCGGCGGCAGCAAAGCGTTGCGCGGGTGGACTCAGCAGCGCCTGCGTGTCCTGCAAAGTGGCATGCACCTGGCCGCGCAGCGCTTCGGCGTGTGGCGTCAGCACCATCACGCGCCCGGCGCGCACCAGCAGCGCATCGCCGGTGGCGACACGCAGTCGCCCCAGCGTGCGGCTCATCGCTGACTCGCTCAGCCCCAGACGACGCGCAGCGCCCACTACGCTGCCTTCACTGAGCAGCGCGTCCAGCGCAGGGAGTAAATTCAAATCGACGCTATTCATCGCATTATCCTTATTGATTGAGCGCCATCTGGCAAGGCGTTTGCTGCAGGTTATCTATGCAGATGCTGCGCGTTCCGCCTGTTGTCATGCAAGGGTAGACTTTTCACTCACCCCAAAACCAGGAGAGGGTCATGAACAAGGCTTCCCGTGCTTTATTGATTGGTGCTTCACGCGGCATCGGCTTCGCGCTGGCGGAGAATATGCTGCAGCGTGGCTATCAGGTGGTGGCGACCGGCCGCCAGCACTCCCTTCACGCGCTGCAACAGCTGGCGCAGCGTTACCCGCAGCAGCTGACGGTGGAGAGCGTGGACATCACCGTGCCAGCAGAGGTCAACGCTCTGCATCTGCGGCTAAGCGGCCAGCAGTTTGATCTGCTGCTGGTCAACGCGGGCGTGAAAAATGACGATCGCGAAACCCTTGCCGATGTGTCGACGGAAGAGTTTATTCGCGTAATGGTAACCAACGCGCTGAGCCCGCTGCGCGTGCTGGAAACCTTCAGAAACAACGTCAGCGCGCATGGCACGCTGGCGGTGATGTCCTCCGGCCAGGGCAGTCTCACCAACAACACCCATGGCAACTACGAGGTGTATCGCGGCAGTAAAGCGGCGCTGAATATGTTTATGCGCAGCTTTGCCGCGCGTCACGACGATGCACGCACGCTACTGCTGCTGGCCCCCGGCTGGGTGCGCACCGACATGGGTGGTGCCGGGGCGCGACTGAGCATTGAGGAGAGCATCCCGAATCTGCTCAATACGGTGGAAAGCCAGACCGGACGCGGCGGCCTGCACTATCTCGATTACCTCGGCCGCGTAGTGCCGTGGTAAGCGTTTCACGCCAGCTTGCGTTCGATCAGCTGACGCAGCGTGGCGCGCAGCCAGCGGTGCGCCGGGTCTTCGGCCCGGGCGTTATGCCACAGCAGCGAAAGTGCATAATCCGGCATGCCGATCGGCACCGCCGCCGTACTCAGCGCATAGCGCTGTTGCCATGCCTGCACCAGTCCCTGCGGAACGGTCGCGAACAGCGGCAGACGCTGCAACATTAGCGGTAACACCGAGAAGTGCGGCGTGACATAACGCACGCGGCGCGTCAGCCCATCGCGGGCTAACGCGGCGTCCAGCGCACTTTCACTCACGCCGCGATAGGAGACCAGCGCATGCTGATACTGCACGAACTGCGCCAGCGTCAGCGGTGGTGCAAGGTCAATTTGTCCGCGATGCCATACCGTGCGGAAGCCGGCGCGCGCAATGTGCTCCCGCGTAAGATCGCGGCTGGTTTCCTCTCCGACGGTCACCACCACGTCAGCCTGCTGCTGCTCCATCAGCGGAATGGCCTGCCACGGATCGGCAGCCACCACCCGGATATCAATATTTTGGGCCGAGGCGGCCAGCTGCAGCAGTAAATCGGGCATCAGCCAGTGCTCAAGCCAGTCGCTCATGCCGAGCGTAAAACTGCGGCTATCGTGCGCGGCATCAAAGCGATCGGCAGTGAAAATAACGCGATGGACGCTCTGCAGCAGCGGTGCGATCTGGCGCACCAGCTGCTCTGCGCGCGGTGTGGGCGTCATGCCTTGCGAGGAACGCACGAACAGCGCATCGTCAAACATTGCCCGCAGTCTTTTTAATGCAGCGCTGACCGCCGGCTGCCCCAGATAAAGCCGGTTTGCCGCCTGAGTTACGCTGCGCACGTCATAAATGACCAGCAGCACAATCAATAAGTTAAGGTCGATTTTGCTGAAATCATTTTCATTGATGCTTTTCATGATTTTAATCGATTTAAATAATGAAACAGCGCTCAGTATAGTGACCTGCAGTAACAGGCACCACGCTTTAGGAGGCAATATGACCCTGCACATAGGTGAATGCAGCATTGATAAAGTGATCGAGCAGACCAGCTCACTCCCCTTCGCTGCGCTGTTTCCGGCACACCGCGAGACGATGGGCGACACGCTGGCACAGCAGCCAGCAGAGCTATCCATCCATAGCTGGGTGGTGCGCACCGCTCGCGACACCATCGTGATTGATACCGCAACGGGCAATGGCCGTAACCGCGATAACAAGCCGCTGTTTCACCAGCTGCAAACCGCGTGGCCGCAACGTCTGGCCGAAGCGGGCGTCGACCCTGATGAAGTGACGCTGGTGCTGATGACGCATATCCACACCGATCACGTCGGCTGGAATACCTGCTGGCGCGCTGGCCGCTGGCAGCCGATGTTTCGTCATGCGCGTTACATCTGTTCAGCGCGTGAACTGGCACAGTGCCGCAGCACGCCGTCGATGCAGGCGCTGTATCACGATAGCCTTGCGCCGCTGCTGGCGAGCGGCCAGCTGGAAACCATTGATGTGCAGCACTCCCCGCTGTTTGCCGGTGTGCTGCGCTATATGCCGACGCCGGGCCACAGCGTCGATCACGCTTCAATTGTGCTGCAAAGCGCCGGTGCCCACGCGGTATTTAGCGGTGATGTGATGCATCATCCAGTTCAGTTTGCACATCCGCAATGGAACTCAGTTTTTTGTGAGGATTTACCACGCGCCGTAACGTCACGTCAGTTACTGATAGACTGGTGCATTAGCCATCAGGCACTCTGGTGCAGCTCACACTTTGCCGGCAGTTCGTGCGGCCGGGTTTCGCCAGAGCGGCAATGGATTCCTGTGGAGGCCTGAACCATGCAATACGCTGATTACCTCACCGCGTCGCTGGGGGATATGCAACAGGCGCTGGCCCAGCGCCGGGTGAGCGCACGCCAGCTCACCACATTTGCGCTGCAGCGCATTGCTGACGTGGATCAGCCGCGCTACAACGCCATCAGCTGGCTGTTTGCCGATGACGCGCTGGCTGCGGCCGCTGCCAGCGATGCCGCACGGCAGCAGAATGCGCCAGTTGGCCCACTGGCCGGTATTCCGCTGCTGATTAAAGACAACATTGAAGTCAAAGGCTGGCCGACCAGTGCCGGTTCGGCGCTGCTGCGCGATGTGATTGCCAGCGAGGATGCACCGCTGGTTACGGCTCTGCGTCAGGCTGGCGCAATCCTCATCGGCAAAACCACCATGCATGAACTGGCAGCAGGCATCACCGGCGCGTCGTCGCTGAGTGGCTTCACCCATAATGCCTGGCAGCAAGGCCGTTCTCCGGGAGGTTCAAGCAGCGGTTCAGCCGTGGCGGTGGCCGCAGGCTTCGTGCCGCTGGCGATAGGCAGTGATACCGCCGGTTCGGTGCGCATTCCGGCCGCGTTTAATGGCCTGTTCGGCTTACGTATGACCCGCGGTGCACTGAGCAGCGCTGGCATCGTGCCGCTGTCGCCTACCCAGGATATCCCCGGACCGCTGGTGCGCTACGCGGCTGATTTGCGGCTGATCAGTGAAATACTCACGGGCCAGCGTTTTTCCCGTCCCGACCGGCCGTTGCGCATCGGCATCTGGCAGGAAGGATTTGCCGCAGAGGAAACGGAGATTAACCAGGCGGTGCAGGATGCTGTGGCACCGTTTCAGCCGCGCATGCTGAGCTGGCCGCAGCTGGAGACGCTGGCGACGGAAGCCAATATTATTGCCTATGAATTTGCTGACGCGCTGGCCGCCTGGCTGGCGGATAAATCGCAGGCACCGCTGCGCATGCTGGCGGCGATTGCCGCGTCAGGACACTATCATCCCCAGCTGGAGGCCACCTTCAAAACCCGCGCGCAGCATCCCGGCATGCAGAGTGACGGCTATCGCGAGGTGCAGCTGCGCCAGCAGAGGCTGTATCAGCAGCTGGCGCAGTTTTTTCAGCAGCAGCAGATCGACCTGCTCGCTTATCCGGTAGTCCGCCATCCGCCAGTGAAGCATGGCGAGTTACAGCCTGGCAGCAACGCGCTGATCTCAGCCGTCACCGGCGCACCGGCAATCAGCATTCCGGTCGGCCTGAGTACGGAAGGGTTACCCATCGGCCTGGAGCTTCTGGCACTGCGCGACCGGGAAGATGTGCTGTTAAAGGCGGCAGAACAGATTGAACAGGCGCACCCGCCGTTCAACCGTGCAGCGCCAGCCCTTTAATGGCTTTATCCACCGCCTTTTTCGGGCCGCGCAGCGCGATCCCCACCAGGTTGAGATTATCGGCGTCTTCGGCCAGAAACACCGCGCGGTTGGCGGCATCGTGGCCGGTGGAAAACATCGCTTCGACGTAAGGAATTAGCGTTAACTCACGCTCTACGCCCTGGCGATGCGCCCGTTGCAGGCCGGCTAAATCGGCGGCAAACACCAGCATCGGCTGGCCGGCCATGTTGCCGTACTGACGACCGTGCGCGTCGACATAGGGTTCACCCATCATCTCCGGCGCGGCTGCCGCAATGCCGGTCGCCAGAAAAGCCACCACATTCAGGCGCTGCCAGGTGGCTAAATCATCACGTACGATTAGGGCAATTTTGGTATCAAACATCTGTCAGAACTCTCCGGTAAGGATTAAAAATCCCATCATCGGATAGCCGGCATAGAGCGGTATAGAACGTTTGTGCACTGGCGCTGATAGGCGGCGGGCGTGAGACGATAAGCACGCTGAAACCAGCGGCCAAGATGGCTTTGGTCGGCAAAGCCCACCTGCGCTGCGACCTGCACTGGCTCAACGCCCTGTGCCAGCAGCGCACGCGCGCTACGCAGCCGCAGCCGCACCAGATAGGCATGCGGCGACTGGCCAAACGCCTGCTTAAACTGGCGCGTCAGGCGGAAACGATCGATGCCGGACAGGCGCGACAGATCGTCCAGCCCGATATCCTGCGCCATAAAATCGTGCAGATAATCACGCAGCAGATGCATCTGCCGCTGGGCGTCACTGAGCTGCACGCCGGGTTTATTTTCCAGATGCCGGGACAGCAGCGTGAGCAGATGATCCAGGCTCTGATCGCGCGCCAGCCGCCCTTCCCGCTGATGCACCGCAAACCATGCCTGCTGAATCGCAGAGGCCAGCTGCGCATCATCGGTGAGCGTGGAGCGAAATGCCCCCTGAATATTCGCCACATCGCCCAGCCCGCGGCGCTGCATCATCTCCGCCACCCAGGGTTGCGGCAGATAAAGCATCACATAGGTAAAACCGGCGGCATCGGGCGCGTGGCCATCGTGTACCGCGCCCGGCTCAATCAGAATAGCGCGGCCCGGCGTGCTGGTGTGCAGTGCGCGGTGACAGTTAAAGCGCTGCAGCCCCTGCTGCGTCACGCCGACCAGCAATTCGTCGTGGTCATGCGGATCGTAAGCGTGGCCGCAGAAGTGCGCGTTAACACTTTCGATGCCCGTCTCCTCATCGCGACGGAAATCTACCCAATCGTTAGTAGCTGACATAGCGAATTCGTGACCTCTGACGGCGTATCAGGCATAGCCTAGCAGCCGGAACCACAGATAATCCAGCGGTAACAGCAGCAGCGCGCTCAGCACAAACACCAGCAGGCACAGCTGCAAACCGGCTCTGGCAGGCACATTCCCCAGCCCCATTGCCACCACGATGGGCGACGCCTGATATGGCAGCAGCGGTGTGGCGTACGCAAAAACCTGCAACATCACCACGCTCAGTAGCGGAAAGCCCGAAGCGGCAGCCAGCTCCTGCGCCATCGGCGTAACCATCGCCGGCACGCCGTTGGCGGTGAGCACAAAATTCAGCAGCGTCACCAGCGCATTGAGCACGGCAAAATTACTGAATGACGGCGAGTCATGCAGCGGCAGCAGGTGAAGCAGTGCATTGGCGATGAGCCGCCCCAGGCCAGAGTCCACCACCACCGTGGCGACGCCGAGAATGCCGGCGATGTAGATGCAGGTGCGGAAATTGACGCCGCTGGCAAAATCGTCACCCGAAAGAAAGCCCACGCGCGGTAACAAACACAGACAAGCCGCGGCCAGCCCGACCCACGCAGCAGATAAGCCGTGCAGGCTGTCGGTCATCCACAACAGTAACGTGATGGCAAGTAGGCCAATCAGCCGCCATTCGCGCCCGCTTAGCGCCGGCAATGCTTCCCGCGTTGCCACCGGCTGCGGCTGAGCGCGGAACAGCAGCGTAATGCAGGCAACCAGCAGAATACCTTTGCCCAGCCCCACCACCGGCATGTGCAGCAGCCACCACGGCAGCCATTGCAAATGCAGCTGGTACGCGCTTTCCGCCGCGCCGCTCAGCACCAGGTTTGGTACGTTGGCGGGCAGAATACTGGCAGAGAGTTGAAAGGTGCCGAAGCCCACCGCCAGCGCCAGCCCAATGCTGCCGCGACTGCCCGGCCGGATACCGGCCCGCTCGCCCAGCGCCAGCACCACCGGCATCAGCAGCGCGATACGTCCCATGTTCGACGGCATCACCAGCGCCAGCAGATAACTCAGCAGCACCGTGCCCGCCACCATCCGCGGCCAGCTCTGGCTGAACGGCACCACCAGCCAGTTGGCCCAGCGTTGGGCAAGGCCCACTTTGCGGATCGCCGCGCCCAGCACAAAACCGCTCAGCACCAGCCAGAAGGCTGAGGAGGCAAAACCGCTGAACACGCTGCTGGCTGGCGCTATCGACAGCAGCATCGCCGCCGCAAAAAACAGCAGCGCGGTAAGATATTCCGGCAACCGCGCCAGCGCCCACAGCAAAATTGTGATGCTGACCACCAGCGTGGTCAGCCAGAATGAGGACTCGATCATCGTGCCTGAACTCCCTTTCTTCGCAACTGCGCACAAAGCGCATTAGCATAGGGCAATCCCTGTCGCAGAACGCTGCGGCAGTTAACAGTTTGTTAACTCGCCAGCTGCGTCAGCCACTGAATCAGCGCCTCGCTGCCGGGCTGACTGCGGGAGCGCTGTGGCCAGGCGAGGAAATAGGGTTTGCTCAGCGGCAGGCTGAGCGGATCCACCACCTGGAGCGCGCCGCGCGCCAGTTCGCCGGCAATCAGGCGACGCTGCCCCAGCAGCACACCGGCCCCGGCTACCGCCGCGTCTATGGCCAGGGAGGTGAGATTAAAACTGAATGCCGGCTGGACCGCCGGCTCCATGCTGCCTTTGGCCTGAAACCAGCTGCGCCAGTCGGGCAGAAAGCGGCCTTCATTGCCCCAGTCCAGATGGATCAACGGCGCCTGGCTGAGCAACGATTCGCCCGGGTAAAGCTGTATCAGCGCCGGACTGGCGACCGGCAGCACCTCGTCACAGAACAGCCGTTGCTTGTCGAGTTGCGGGTAGCGATCCTCACCAAAGCAGATGACAAAATCTGCCGGTGTGGCGCTGAAATCCACCGGCGCATGAGTGCCGTGCAGGCTGAGATCGCAGTCCGGGCAGTGAGCCCGCCAGGCGGTGATATTCGGCAGCAGCCATTTCGACGCCAGCGCCGGCAGTGAATAGAGCGTCAGCTTTGGCATGCTGGCCGCATGGCGCAAATTTTGCTGCCCCAGATGCAGAATGTCGAACGCTTCACTGACGTAGCGCAGATACTCTTTGCCGGTTTCCGTCAGCATCACGCCGCTCTGGGTACGCACAAACAGTGCGCTGCCCAGCTGCGCTTCCAGCTGACGAATTTGCTGGCTGACGGCAGCCGGCGTCAGCGCCAGCTGCGCGGCGGCTTTCGCCAGGCTACCAAGTTCCGCCGCCACTTTGAACGACTGAATCACGCTGATTTTCGGCAAACGCGACGCGGGTGCAGGCATTAAGGTTTCCTTAGCAAGGCGTTAAATATTTATCGTTAGGCATCAACATATCAGGCCGTTACAGTCTCTACACCTGCCAACTCAGAGAACCACCGCGATGTCTGCTTTGATTCGATTTGATTTGCACCCACTGGCCGACGCCGACTGGCGTCGGCACTGTCGCCAGCAGCTGGAGCAACACGGCGCGCTGGTGCTGCGTCAGTTTTTGCAACCGGCTGCGCTGCAGGCGATCGTGGCTGACGGACTGGCCCAGCGCCATCTGGCTTACCACACCGTCAGCAAGCACAACGTCTATCTGCTGAAGCCGGACGAGGCGTACCGTGCCGATCATCCGCGCAATCGTGACGTGATCAGCACTAAAGGCTGCATCACCGACGATGTGATTGCAGCGGAATCGCCGCTGCGTCAGCTGTACAATGACGAACTGTTTAAACGCTTTCTGTGTGATGTGCTGGACGAAGACGCGCTGTATCCGTATGCCGACCCGCTGTCGTCCATCAATCTGCATTACGCACCTGACGGTCAGGAACTCGGCTGGCATTTTGACAACTCCTCTTTCGCCATCACGCTGCTGGTGCAAAAACCGCGCGGCGGCGGTGTATTCGAGTATGTGAAAGATTTGCGCGATGCGGATGCCGGCGAGATGAACTACGACGGCGTCGCCGCCGTGCTCGATCAGCGCCAGCCGGTTGAGGCGCTGGAGATCGATGCCGGCGATCTGGTGCTGTTTCGCGGCCGCAATTCGCTGCACCGCGTGACACCCACCGAAGGTGATGTTACGCGCATGCTGGCGGTGCTGGCCTACAACACCCAGCCCGGTATCGCACTGTCCGAAACCGCGCGCATGACCTTTTACGGCCGGTTGTAAGCCACCAGCCCGCGCCAGCCGCGCAGGAAAATTTGTTGGGTACGAAACGCAGTTAAGGCGCGCCAGTCCTCATCGGCGGGCCAGAACCCCTCCACCAGCTGCTGCTTCAGCGCGCGTCCGGTGTGGCTTGCCGGATCGTCCTGCAGATGCAGCCAGTGATCGTCGCGCACCCGGCGGTGCATCTCTTCGCCCGGATAAGTGCCACACTCCACCACCAATGGCAGCAGCTGCGTGTCAGGCAGCGAGGTCAGCAGAAACTGCGAGACATAGCCGGTGGCGGTCGCCGTGACGCCAGTGTCGCTGTCGCGCCCGCTGCCGGTGAACAGCAGCGTCAGCCACTCATCGTATAAGCTTTTGCCCCAGTGATGCGCCGGATAGCGCTGCTCCGCAATCGCCAGCAGCATCGGATGGCCCCACGCGCCGGCACCGGTGTGCAGGTCGAAACTCAGGATGACCTGCGCCTGACGCAGGTGCTGTTCGACGATGGCGTGCAGCGTGCGGTGCGACCAGGCCGGCTGCTGCCCGCCATAAAACAGGCCATCTGCTGCCTGATATTGGCCCGCTTCCACCACCCGTTTTAGCGCCGGCCAGCCTGACTGCTGCAGTGTCTCCGCCAGCAGCCGATCGGCATGTGCGCGGTCGCCCTGATACAGATCGTGCCATAGCGCATAGTGCGGATTAGCGGGTGCGGGCTGGCTGAAATCGATGAAATTCCGGTTGAGATCGATATTGTCTTCATTGACGCGCCGCAGATGCGCAGCGCCCCATGGATTCAGCAGATGGACCAGCACAAGGGCGCAGTCGGGCGGTAACGCGGCGACATCGAAGCTATCAAGCCAGGCGATCTGGCTGTCTGAACCGTAATAGCCCTCCACACCGTGTGTGCCGGAGAGAATCAGCATGCGTTTGGGAGCCGCCGGATCGCCGATCACCGCAACGTCGGTGTACAGCGCGGCCCCGTCGGGCGCGGTCAGCGGATGGCGATAGGCAGTCAGCGCGCCGTGCTGGCGCGTGACGGCGGCCAGGAATCGCGCCCGCTGATGGGTATAATCAGGGAGTAAAGACATGATTTTCCTGTGCGTAATGAAGGCAAATCGCCCTGCGATTAGGGATAAACCTTAACTTTAAAGTACTTCTGCGCCAGCCGGTCGTAAGTGCCGTTGCTGTGCAGCGCAGCCAGCGCATTGTTGATTAAAGTAAGATTGGCCGTATCGCCTTTACGCAGCCCGATACCTACGCCGTTCCCCAATAATGCTTTATCCACCAGCGTGGCTTTATTGACATAACCCTTGCCTTCCGGCGTGTTGAGAAAGCCCTGCTCGGCCGAAACCGCATTCGCCAGGCTGGCATCGAGTCGACCCGCTACCAGATCCGGATAGATCTCCATCTGATTCGGATACGAGACCACGTTGACGCCCTGCGGAGCCCATTTCGTTTTGGCGTAGGTTTCCTGAATGGTGCCCTGCGCGACGCCGATATTCTTCCCGCGCAGCGTGCTGATGTCCGCCGTCAGCGTGCTGTTGGCAGGCGTCAGCAGCGCGCTGGGCGTGATATACAGCATATCGCTGAACGCCACCTGCTCGCGGCGCTTCTCCGTCATCGACATCGCCGACAGAATGGCGTCAAATTTCTTCGCCTGCAGCGCCGGAATGCTGCCGTCAAAGCCAATCTGCACCCACTGACATTTCACTTTGGCCTGCGCACAGATGGCATTGCCCAGATCAATATCAAAACCCTGCAGCGAGCCATCGCTGGCTTTGGATTCGAACGGTGGAAAAGTGGGATCGACGCCGAAACGCAGCGTCTGCTGCGCCGCAGCCAGTTGGCTGAGGGCGCTGAGTGACAACAGTAAGGCAAAAGACCAAGGCTTTTTCATGATGCTCTCCGGCAGGCTATCTCACAGGTTTTAACCTTGTAATAACACGATGCCGCTGACGCCACCATTAAAAGCGCGCAAAAATGCAGAGCAAATTCTTATATATGTTAATGATTTAGCGAAATTTGTCGCGCCATTAAGTTTTACTTAACGCTCTGTCATGATTTTGTCATCAGGGGCTCATGCCGCTGTCAGCCTCGGTTTTCTATGCTAACCCGCGTTATACTACCCGCCATCAGCAAGCGGCCGCCACTACCGGGAGATCGCATGAAAATTTTGGTGATAGAAGATGAAGCCGGGGCGCGTGATTACATGCGCAAAGGATTGACCGAGGCCGGTTTTATCGTCGACGTGGCGGAAAACGGTCAGGATGGCCTGTTTTATGCGCAGGAGCACCATTACGATCTGATTCTGCTGGATGTGATGATGCCCGGCATCAATGGCTGGGAGGTGATGGCGCAGCTGGATAAGCAATTGCAAACGCCGGTGATTTTCCTCACCGCCAAAGGCACGGTGGAAGATCGCATCAAAGGGCTGGAGCTGGGTGCCGATGACTATCTGGTCAAGCCCTTCTCCTTCGCCGAACTGCTGGCGCGCGTGCGCACCCAATTGCGGCGCGGTAGCCAGCAAAAGCTGCCCGACATCCTGACGCTGGCCGATCTGCAGCTGGATATTGCCCGTCGCCGGGTCGAGCGCGCCGGACAGCGCATCGACCTGACCAACAAAGAGTTCAATCTGCTGCGTCTGTTTCTGCTGCATCCCGGCGAAGTACTGACACGCACGGTGATTGCGTCGCGCGTCTGGGATATGAATTTTGACAGCGACACCAACGTAGTGGATGTGGCGGTAAAACGGCTGCGGCAGAAAATTGACGGCCCTTTTACCCGACCATTAATTCATACCGTGCACGGTGTCGGTTATCGCTGCGAAGCTGAAACATGAAACCCCGCTCGCTCGCCGTCCGCCTTTCGCTACTGCTCAGTGCTACGGTGGTGGTCATTTTTACACTCAGCGGCATGGCGCTGTATCACGCACTGGCAAAGCAGATCGGCGTGCGCGATGACGCAGCCCTGCTGACGCGCATCGATCAAATGCGCACGCTGCTGCGCGATGAAGATGCGCTGACGCTGATTCAGCAAAAGCCGCGGCTGTTCGCCAACATGCTGGGCAATACCGAATCGTTGCTGGTGCTGCGCTTTCCCGGCCAGCCGCCGCTGATCGTGATCAACCCCGGCGGGCGTCCGGTGCCAGCCATTACGCCGGTCGCCGCCGATCAGCCGTTAACCCTGCAATCGGTCCATCACCAGAAGGCGGCGGACGGCACACCGTTTATTGCCGCCGCCGCGTTAACGCCAACGCGCGATGGCAGCGGCCAGATCGAAATCATCACCGGTCGCCTGATGAGCGACCGCACGCAAACCCTCACCGGCTATCGCCACCAGATTATCCTGTGCACCGCGCTGGCGGCGCTGCTGGTCGCCGCGATCAGTGTGCTGCTGGTGCGCCGCGGTCTGACGCCGCTGCGCCGGCTGGCGGCGGAAGCTGGGGTGATCGACGTGCGGCGGCTGTCGCATCGCATTGAACTGACCAGCGCGCCAGGCGAGCTGCAACCGCTGCTGGCGGCGCTCAACCAGATGCTGAGCCGGCTGGAGCAAGGTTATCAGCAACTTAGCCAGGTCTCAGCGGACATGGCACACGATCTGCGCACGCCGATTGGCACGCTGCTTGGCCAGACGGAAGTGGCGCTGAACCAGCCGCGCAGCGTCAATGAGTATCAAACGCTGCTGGGTTCCAATTATGCCGAGCTGGAGCGGCTGGCGAAGATGATTGATAACATGCTGTTTCTCGCCAAAGCCGCAGACGCCAGCCAGGCGCTGGACAGACAACGTATCGATCTGACACCGCTGGGTGAGCGGTTGAGTGACTATTTTGAGGGCATGGCGGAAGAGCATGGCATGCAGCTTGTCATCTCGCTTCACGGCGAGTTGCACGCCGATCCGCAGTTGTTACAGCGTGCGCTGGCTAATCTGATCGCTAACGCGCTGCATTACGGCACGCGCGACGGCACCATTCACGTCTCCAGCATGATGCAGCCAGACGCCATGCTTTTGGTGGTGGAAAATCAGGGGCCGACGCTAAGTCAGGCGCAGCAGGCACGCCTGTTTGACCGCTTCTGGCGCGCCGATGCGTCACGCCAGCAGGGCGGTAGCGGACTGGGTCTGTCGATCGTGCGCGGGATCATGCAACTGCATCAGGGCAGTTGCACGGTGAGCAGCGAACACGGCATCACCCGTTTCTGCCTGCGGTTCCCACGTTGAGCGCGCAGGTGCGCAGGTGCGCACCTGGTTAAGTCCCTTAGATAAAGGTAAAGATTTCGTCCTGCGGCAGACGCGATTTCGGCAGCGTGGCGTTGAAATCTTCCTCACTGCGATAGCCAAGCGAAACCAGCACCACGCTGGTAAAGCCCTGTTCTCGCAGGCCCAGCGCCTGGTCAAGTGCGCGCGCATCAAAGCCTTCCATCGGGGTGGCATCAATGCCGAGCATCGCTGCGCCCAGTAACAGTCCGCCCAGCGCCAGATAGACCTGTTTCTCCATCCACTGCGGCACGTCGCGCAGCTCATAACGGTGCATATCCACGTAGCTGCGGCGGCTCTTATCCTGCCCGGCTTTGGCTTCGGGTTTGGCAAAACGCCCGTCTTTCTCTTCCTGCGCCAGCACGTTTTGCAGGTGCGCTTCATCCAGATCGGTGCGCATGCACAGCGCAATCACGTGTGAGGCGTTCAGCACTTTAGGATTGTTGTAAATGAACGCGCCACTGGTGGATTGCGCCATCTTTTCCCGCCCTTCCGCAGTCGACGCGACAACAAAGTGCCACGGCTGCGAGTTAACCGATGACGGGCTGTTGCGCAGCAGGTTAAGCAGCGTGTCGATCTCCTGCTGCGGCAGCGTTTTGCCCGCAGAGAAAGCTTTTACGGTGTGACGGCGGGCAACCGCATCATTAAGGGTCATGAGAGTCTCCTGATTGAAGATTGCGCCGGAGCGCAGATAAATAGCAAAGTCGCTACCATAACCGCCCGGGCTGACGGACGGTTAACCTTACGTGTTTTAATGACTTAAAAGCCGCTGAGGACAATCTTGCCGCGTGCGCGACCGCTCTCAATCAACGCATGCGCTTTACGCAGGTTGGCCGCGCTGATGCTGCCGTGATGCTCGCCAGCGGTGGTCTGCAGGGTTTGATCGTCAATCAGCTGACTCACCTGCTGCAGAATCTGATGCTGGCGCTGCATATCGGCGGTATGGAACAGCGAGCGGGTAAACATCAGTTCCCAGTGCAGCGAGATGGCTTTGCGCTTCAGCGGCACCGCATCCAGGGTTTCCGGATCGTCAATCAGCGCCAGTTTGCCCTGCGGAGCCAGCACATCGATCAACTGCGGATAGTAGCTGTCGGTATGGGTCAGTGAGGCCACGTAGCGCACCTCTTTATGGCCAATCGCTGCCAGCTGATCACCCAGCGGACGCTGGTGATCGATAACATGATGGGCACCCAGCGAGCGCACCCAGTCGGCGGTTTCCGGGCGAGAGGCGGTACCAATGACCGTCAGTCGGGTCAGTTTGCGCGCCAGCTGCGTCAGCATCGAACCCACGCCGCCGCCCGCGCCGATGATCAGCAATGTGCCTTCGTCGGCAGCATCAATTTCCAGGCGATCAAACAGCAGTTCCCACGCGGTGAGTGATGTCAGCGGCAGCGCGGCGGCATCGGCGTCGCTCAGCGTGCGCGGCTTGAGTCCGGCGATGCGTTCATCCACCAGTCCGTACTCGGCATAGCTGCCAGCGCGTGTGATGTCGCCGGCGTAGTAAACTTCATCGCCGGGCTGAAACAGTGTGACATCGCTGCCCACCGCCTCGACCACGCCCACCGCATCCCAGCCGAGAATGCGCGGCGTGTCTGTCGGAGCGCCAGCGCGCACTTTGGTATCAACCGGGTTAACCGCAATCGCACTGATTTTTACCAGCAGATCGCGTGCGCCTGGCTGCGGTTTCGCCACGTCCAGTTCATATAACGCATTTTCATCTGAAATCGGTAAACCGTTTTGGCTATAAACAATCGCTTTCATGCAACAGGCTCCAGGTGAGTGAATATTTTCAGGGTGTTGACAGCAGCATAGCCAGACATCGCACCGGGAAAAATGCCTGTTGCAGGACAACACTTTCACTCGTAGAGTGAAAATCCCGATAATGGCGAGAACGTCGATGATTCGTTTAGAAGATGTCACCCTGTTTGTGCGCTCTGCCGCGCTGGGCAGCTTTTCCCGCGCAGCGCGCGAAGCCAACCTGCTGCCCGGTCAGGTCAGCGCCGCCATTCAGCGGCTGGAGCGCGATCTCGATCGCCGCCTGTTTGCGCGATCGACGCGCAGCCTGCGTTTAACGGCGGAAGGCGAAAAGTATCTGCCGTTCGCGCAGGAGATGCTGGCGCTAATGCACGCCGGTGCAGAAAGCCTGCAAAGCCACGACGATGCCCTGAGCGGCGAGCTGAAAATCGCTCTGCCGTCTGATATCGGCCGCCATATTATTCTGCCGCTGCTGACAGAATTTTGCCGGGCGCATCCGGCGCTCGGGCTGCGTCTCTCGTTTTCCGATCAGGTGAGTGACGTGTTCCGCGATCCGGTGGATATCGCTATTCGCTACGGTAAGCTGGAGGACAGCAGCTATGTCGCGCTACCGCTGGCGGAAGAAAACCGCCGTGTGATGGTCGCCGCACCCGATTATCTCGATCGACATGGCCGTCCGGAAAAACTCGAGGATCTGGCACAGCATCACTGTCTGCCGTTTGTCATGGGCGGCCACGTGTATGATAAATGGACCTTTCCGCAGGAAGGGATGCGGCGGCAAATCACGGTGAAAAGCCGGCTGCTGTGCGACGACGCTGAAGTGGCGCGCCGCTGGGCGATTGCCGGAATGGGGATTGCTTATAAATCCTGGCTTGATGTCTGCAACGATATCAGACACGGCCGGCTGGAACGGGTGCTGCCGCAGCTGCCAGGCGAAAGCACGCCGCTGCATTTAATCTGCCCGCATCGCAAACAATTTTCGCCGGCGATTCGCGCTTTACATCAATTACTGCGTGAACATTTACGCACTCTGACAGCGCAAATCTTACCGGCAATTTAATCTCACCGCTGCGCCTCGACGCCATCAGCCACGCAATCCGGGCCAGCCATCAGGCGAATGCCTCTGCGATTTATCTTTAAAATTAAGGACGCGCGGCCGCAAGCGGATGAAATGCTGCGCCTTCTGAACCCGCGCATGAAAACGCAGCCGTCCGGCACCTCTGATAACCGTGGCACAGCATAGTAATCTTATTCTTAACAGGTAATATTTAACGTTACTTCACTGTATTCACGTTAATTATTCAGGACTGATGATGTCTCAACCCAAAGCGATGTCCGTTAATGCTCTCACCCACATTATCCTGTTCTTCCTGGTCATCAACGCCATTGATGTCGTCTATGCGTTGATGCACTGATGGCTTATTGCGCTGCGCTTTACCGCTGTTTTTGCGAGCCAGATTCGAAAGATGAGATAAATTCCCCGTCACGGATTTTTTAATCCGTGAGCCTTGATAGACTGCAGACGATAAAATAGACTACAGACTATCAAGGATGGCATCGTGTGGCAGGTTGAAGCAACAGATCGGTTTTGGAAATGGTTGCAGGCTCAGGATGAAGCGTTGCGTCTCGACGTACTTGCCGCCCTGAAGCTTCTGGCGCAGGACGGTCCGCACCTCGGCCGCCCTTTCGTTGATACCCTGATGTTATCGCGGGTGCCCAATATGAAAGAGCTTCGCGTGCAAAGTAAAGGTCGTCCTATCCGCAGCTTTTTTGTTTTCGATCCGCGCCGCCATGCAATTGTGCTGTGTGCCGGCAACAAACAGGGTAAAAATCAGAAGCGTTTCTATCAGCAGATGCTTCACATTGCCGAAACCGAATACCATCATCATCTGAACGCAATCGGGGAAACTCATAATGAAAACCTTGGATGAGATGCTGGCGGCGCTGACGCCCGAACAGCAACATCAGGTCGATGAACGCGTCAGCCAGATGCGTCTGGAATACCAGCTTTATCAATTACGTGAGCAGATGCAGCGGACTCAGCGTCAGCAAGCGCAGGCCATGCACATTGCCCAGTCATCTGTGGCGGCGATGGAAGCGCGTGGTGCAGAGTTAAAAATTTCCACGCTGAAGCGCTACATTGAGGCGCTGGGTGGAGAGCTGACGCTGGGTGTAAAGATGCCGGGTGGCCAGCATGTTGACTTAATTATCTGACCGTTCAGGCAGAGCGTATTACGCCCTGCCCCAGACTTCGATCAACGGTGCCGACACCTGGCCCGCACCGCAGTCAATCAGGAGTTGTTTGGCGTGGCAGCGCTTTCGCTGAACTGCGGTTTTTGCCGCGTAACGGAGTAGACCACGTTTTTCGGGCCATTGGTGTCTGTGGTGACATCGACCGCAGGAATGGTCACTTTGCCAAAACCAAACAGTGTTTGCACGTAGCCGCCAATCTGGTGTTTACCGGCCGGAACGCGGAGCTCTTTACTCTCGCCCTTTTGCAGCAGTCCGGCTTCCTGCCCATCCACCGTCACGTACACGGATGAGCCATCGTCGGTGCGCGTCACCAGATGGGAGACATTGATAACGGTCGGTCCGCTGGCAAACGGCGAAGCGCTGTCGTTGTTTTCGACCGGAGCGGAAGCAGTAGCCGGGGCTTCTGCGGCGGCAGCATCAGCGCTGCTGTCGCTGGCAGCATGACGCGCGCAGCCGGTGAGCAGGAGTGTGGCCGTTAACGTGGCCAGTGTGAAACGCGAAAACATCGTGACGAAAAACCTTCTGCTAAATGAGAAGTATTTATTTTAGCGTTACCCGCGCAGTGATAACAGTCACAGAAATCCAGTATTTTCCGAAAACCGGGGATGCGGGTCTTCGTTTGTCCCCCGGCCGCACACAATGTCAACGCGCGCCGTTCTCCCGGCCCGGGAAAACGGCGCAAGCGGATGGATTACAGTGAATAGCGCGCCAGCGGCGCCACGGTGGTGATCAGCCCGTTGGCTTTCATATATTCACCAAATGCCTGATAACGCGCCTGATTGAATTCCGCACTGTGCGTTGCAAAATAAGGCAGCGTCGCCTGCCAGGCCTGATGATTGAGCGGCGTATCCAGTTCAGGGTAACGCTTAATGAACGCCTGCCACGCCTGTTGCGGGTGAGCGCGCAGCCAGGCGATGCCCGCATCCAGCCCACGCAGAAATGCCGGGATGCGAGGATCGTTTGCCGCTGTGTTGCTGTTGGCCAGAATGATCAACTCATCGTAGGCCGGCACGCCGTAATCTTCCGGTTTAAACGACACCGGCTTTGCGCCTTTGTCCTGCAAATCCAGCAGCTCGTAGTTACGGAAAATGGTCAGCGCGCCGTCAATTTTATGCGTCAGCAGCGCGGAGACGGCGTCCATATTCAGATTGACCAGTTTCACGCTGTTAACGTCGACGCCCTGCGATTTCAGCATGTTGCGGATAGCCACATCTTCCGCGCCGGGAATCGCATAGCCAATCGATTTACCGGCGAAGTCTTTAATACTGTGAATATCGCCCGATACCGCTGTCAGGGTGTTCAGCGGCTGGTTAATCAGCGTACCAACCCGGATCACCGGCACCTGCTTGTCCACCAGCGTATAGAGCTGAGGCTGATAGCTAATCGCCAGATCCGCTTTGCCTGCCGCCAGCAACAGCGGTACCGACGCGGAATCCGCCGGTGCGATCATGTCGACATCCAGCCCCTGCTGTTTAAACGCCCCGCTGTACTGAGCGGCAAAGATCGCCGCGTGGTTAGGATTTATGAACCAGTCGAGCAGCAAACGCACTTTTTCTGCCGCCTGTGCGTTAACGGTGACCAGCAGCAAGAGCACGGTAATAGTACGACGCAACATTTTCACTCAAGATCCTTAATATGATTGCCAGAGAAATTTTTTACGCACCAGCGCCACCGCCGCTGAGAGCAGCAGCGCCAGGCTCATTAACAGCAGCAGCGCGGCAAAACTGGTTGCCGTTTCCAGCCGCGCGTTGGATTGCATCATCAGGTAGCCCAGCCCTTCGCTGGCACCGACCCACTCGCCGATCACCACCCCAATCGGTGCCAGCACCACCGCCATCTGCAGGCCGGCGAAAAACTGCGGCAGCGCGGCCGGCCAGCGCACGCACCAGAAAATGCGCCAGCGCGAGGGATACAGCGTTTGCGCCAGCTCCAGCCAGCCGGCAGGCGTACGACACAAGCCATCGAACAGCGACAGGCACAGCGGGAAAAACAAAATCAGCGCCGCCACCACCACTTTTGACGCGATGCCAAACCCCAGCCACAGCACCAGTAGCGGCGCCAGCGCAAAGACCGGGATGGTCTGGCTGGCCGTCACCAGCGGAAACAACACCCGCCGCAGTAGCGGGCTGGAGGCCATCAGCACCGCCAGTACCACACCGCTGCCGACGCCCAGCAGCAGCGCCAGCACGATTTCTGCCAGCGTGAACATTGCGTGATGCGCGAGCAGTTGGCGCTTTTGCCACAGAGCCTCCAGCACCGATTGCGGCGCGGGCAGCAGAAATGCCGGAACGCCGTTGTGCCGCGCCAGCAGCCACACGCCCAGCACTACCGCGATCAGGTAGACAGCACTACTCAGTTTTTTCATAGGAATTCAGTCGGGAAAAGAGCTCGGCCTGCGCCTGCAGCAGTCCGGCATCATTGAGCGCCCGCGGCACCGTACCTGCTGGCACAGGCCAGTGCGTCACCTGCAGCGGCTGGCCGTGCAACAGCAGAATGTCATCGGCCATACGGCAGGCTTCCAGCGGATCGTGGGTCACCAGCAGCACCGTTTTGCCGCGCAGCAGCGTCGCGGTCAGCGTTTGCAGCTGGTGTTTGGTCATCACATCCAGCGTGGCGAACGGCTCATCCATCAGCACCAGCTCGCGCTGCGCATACAGCGTGCGCGCCAGCGCGACCCGCTGCCGCATGCCACCCGAGAGCTGTGAGGGCGCGGCTTGCGCCTCGTCTTCCAGTCCCACCTGCGCCAGCAAATGGTGCGCCCGCACGCGGTCCGGCTTCGCACCGCTCAGACGCGCCGTCAGCATCACGTTCTCCAGCACCGTCAGCCACGGATAGAGCAGATCCTGCTGCCCCATCCATGCCACGTGCTGCGCAATACCGCTCAGGCTGCCCTGCTGCGGCTGCACTAAGCCGGCCACCAGACGCAGCAGCGTGCTTTTACCAATGCCGCTGCAGCCCAGCAACACCGTGGTTTTGCCGCCGCGCAGTTGCAGATTGAGCCGATCGCACAGCTGTTTTTCGCCCCAGGCAAAGCTCACCTGGTCAAAGCGGATGTCCTGCGTCATGGCCGGCGCGCCGCCAGAATCGCCAGCTGATTAAAGCCGCGCTGCGCCAGCGCGCTGGCCGCCTGCGCCGCGCGGATGCCGCTGGCGCAGACCAGTACGATGCGGCGATCCGCCGGTGGCTGCCAGGCGTCCAGTTCGTGCGGCAGCACGCGCTCAACCCGTTCAGCCACGCTGGCGGGCGCCTCTGCGCAGCTGCGCAGCTCCACAATGCAGTCTCCGGGTTGTAACAGGTGAGCATCAATAAACGGCACGCCGGGCTGGGCCGGTTCCTGCGCCGCATCAAAGCGGAACGAACGAAAGTGCCATCTGACGAAGTCACAGTTGACCATGCAACCGAGCGGTGAGGGTTGCAGGCCGAGCAGTACGCTGAGCGCCATCTGCGCCTGCATCGCCCCCAGCGCCGCCACGGCTGGCCCCATCACGCCGGCGGTGTTGCAGTTAGCCGCGGAGGCGGGCAGCTGCGGAAACAGCGCACGATAACTCGGCGCGCCGCCGCAAAAACCGCCAGCATAGCCCTGACGACCCAGCACCGAGGCGCTGATCAGCGGTATGCCTGCCTGGAAACAGGCATCCGACAGTTGGTAAGTCACCGCGAAGTTATCGGCGGCATCAATCACCAGATCGCACCCCGCCAGCGCCTGCGCGATATTGCTGGCGCTCAGCGCCTCGGGCATAGCTTCGATTTGCACCTCAGGATTGCGCTGCTGCAAAGCCTGCTGCGCCGCCACAGCTTTGCTGCGACCCACATCCTGCAGGGTGAATAGCGTCTGGCGATGCAGGTTATGCAGCGCGACCCGATCGTCATCATATACACACAGCTGACCGATACCCGCGCCCGTCAGCTGAGGCAGCAGCGTGGCAGCCAGGCCACCGGCACCGGCGACCAGCACGCGAGCGCGAGCTAGTTTCTGCTGCCCGACCACGCCAATTTCCGGCAGCATCATCTGGCGTTGATAGCGTTCCATTGCATGCTCCTTAGTTCAGGTTAGCGAGGCCGAAGATCGGCGTTGAGGCCACGGCCATATCACGCTTTTCCATCAGCCCGGCCTCGCGCGCGCCCTGCCCGGCGGCGATCGCCTGGCTGAACGCGCGCGCCATCGCCACCGGATCGCCCGCTTTCGCCACGGCGGTATTGAGCAGGATGGCATCGAAGCCCATCTCCATAGCCTGCGCTGCCTGTGAGGGCGCGCCGATGCCGGCATCAATGATCAGTGGCAT
>NZ_VOQX01000005.1:0-132110 GCF_016643525.1 Pantoea sp. Morm
CGCCCCGTTGCCCGGATAGCTCAGTCGGTAGAGCAGGGGATTGAAAATCCCCGTGTCCGTGGTTCGATTCCGCGTCCGGGCACCAACATTCTGAAAACCCAGCCTTTATGGCTGGGTTTTTGCTTTTTGAAGCACCAATGATTTCTGGTCACTTTGACTGCTGAGGTCATAGTACTGCTTCAGCTATCCAGTATGAGTCTTCCTCTTAAGCAATCTGACGGGTAAAAGCACTTCGAAAATGTCTGCGTTAACTGGTGAACATCCAGATGCAGACGATCGGTTAAGCCATAGAACGGATAACAAATCGGACTAGCGCGGCATCCCTGACTTAGGTATTTTCCCGTCCATGCCAGACATCCAATGCAGCTCAGGCTGACCAGAGAAACAACTCACAGTGGTAGCCCAACGGACTCCAGTTACAGAACGCTAATATCGATGTTGCCGGATGCCGTTTTAATCGCGTTAATCTGTGCGGCAATCATCGCCATAGCGGACGGCCTCGCGTGTAATCGCCGCTGACCTTGCCGTAATCCAGCGACTGCGCACGGAGAGGCTGCGTGTAGCAGCCGATGCCAGCACGCATGGTGTTGAGGTCTTCATTGGCTTTCTTGTAGTCGAACAGTTAGCGGCGGCGGTTATTGGGGGCGGACTGAGCAGCGACAGTGCGGGCACGGTCGAGGGAGAGCTGGACTTGGTCTAGCAGGCGCTGGGTGGTGGCAAGTTTGTCGAGTTCGGATGCAGTGGCACTGCTTATTTCTAAACCTATAAAAAGGGATAAAAATTAACAGTTGATGTTTGTGGTCTATCATAATTCACCTTCGAAGTCATAATGAAGGTGAATGTTTTCGTAGATCCTTTCGAACATTTAAAACTTAAAATGAAATTAGGGGGAATTAATTCCATCCCTTGCTTTGGGTGTTATCTCTATAGTGATATGTAAATTTTTCATTATAGATGGATTTGAAGTGAATTTTAAAATCAAATTCGGCTGACCCTTGATATCCTTTTTTAAGAGCAAAAATAGATTGACTAACTGCACATGAGGCCTTTGATTTTTTATTCGCTTCTATGAAGGCTACTTCTTCTTCCTTTTTTATGAAGTCATTCTGCCTGGGGGTCCGATAAATGAAACAGAATGGATCTAGGTTAAGAGATTTGATTGCTGCAAAAAACGGTCCAAAATAATCATTATCAACAACCTTACCATTAACTGTTACTTGTATTGATTTAACAATAGCGTTTCCCGGCCCACCATTAAAAAAAAAAAAAGAAAGATATTTGTCATCATTGCTTCCATTTATAGCATAGTAGGTAGTTAAGATGGGCATTACGGATATTTTGTCATGAGAGCGTTGTTCAATCATCTGAAATACACTCAATATAAATGCAATGGTAGAAATTATGATTGCAAAATTCCTTTTTATGTAATCAATAAATATTGTTAACATTATAGCTCCATTATGTTTTATTAATCATATCTAAAAGGTGTCAAAAGCCAGTTAAACAACTAAAAGCCCCACTTAGGCTACTATACTATCGATAATGATACATTAAAATAGTGCATAAGTTTGCATGGTGAAAGTATATGATCATTATGCTCGTGATCCTAACTAATAATGGCAAAATATACCAGATGATAAAAGATGATACTTATGGCGAAAAATAGTGATGATTTTGATGATATCAATAATAAAATTCTTAGTGATAGTAAACCTGTAAAATAACGCATTTCTAGAAGGCAAGATAAGGTCTATGGTGACGAATTACCACCACTACCCGCAAGTGAAGAAGTTTATAATTTTAAACAAACTAAATCTTCAAACGAGGTGACCTGCTCCCCGTTGATTAATACGCTGTAATGTTAGTAATGTTTTCAATTTCACCCTGACCCCGAATATGATCCATGCATAATCAGGAATAACCGGCTTGCCGGGCACTCACCTCACAACGCCAGCTGCACCGCCGCGTCCCCGTCTTCGACCTGCGCCGGCACCGCGCAGCAGAGCAGCACCTCATCCTGCGCCAGCGTGATGCCTGGCCGGGAAGTATAAGTCACCGCACCTTTCACCAGTCTGGTCTTACAGCTGCCACAATGTCCGGCGCGACAGCTGTAGGCCGGGCTCAGGCCGCGCGCTTCGGCCAGCTCCAGCAGCGTGCCGGACTGCGGTGTCCAGCGCGCTTCTTTCAGCGATTCAGTAAACACCACCGGCACCGCTTCGGTCGCCACCGGCGGCAGCGCGGCGGGCTCTGGCACATCCTCCTGCTGACGCTGCAGCGACGAAGGACCAAACGCTTCAGCGTGAATACGCGCGTCGGCAATATTCAGGCCGCGCAGTCCGTCATACATCGCCTGGGTAAATGACGGCGGGCCGCACAGATAGAAATCGTAATCGTTGAACGGCAGCACCTGCGACAGCAGCGCCATATCGATGCGTCCGGCAACGTCGTAATCCACGCCCGCTTCGGCTTCGCCCGGCTGGCTGAGCACGCGTACCAGTTTCAACGCACCTTCGCTGGCCGCCAGCAGCGCATCGATCTCACGCGCAAACGGGCGTTCGGCGACGTTACGCGCCGACTGCAGCAAATACACCGGGCGCATCCGGCGTTTGCGTCGGCCTTCATAAATCAGGTGACGCAGCATCGCCAGCAGCGGCGTGATGCCGACGCCCGCTGCCAGCAGCACCGCTGGCCGCGTTTCGTGTGCATCAATAGTGAAGTCACCGGCCGGTGCGCGCACCTCCAGCCGATCGCCGACGCGCAGAGCATCGTGCAGATACTGTGATACGGCACCTTCACGCTTCACGCTGATGCGGTAATAACCATCCGACGGCGCAACTGACAACGTATATTGCCGAATCAGTGGTTTAGTGCTGCCCGGCAGCGTCAGGCGGATCGGCAGATGCTGGCCCGCCAGATGCGGCAGCACGCCAGCGCCATCATCCGGCATAAGATGAAACGAGCGAATCTGCGCGCTCTCCTCGACGATCCGCGTGATGCGGAATGGTCGCCACTGCGCCGCCAGCTGCTGCGCCTGCAGGCGTTTGCTGGCGGACGGCCAGTCACCGGTCATCAGCGAGGCGGGCGATACGCCGTCTGGCTGATCGGCCCAGCGCAGGGCGAGGGCCGCGCGCCGGCGCACGATGCGGCGCGCGCTAAAGCGCCACAGCCGCTCGGCACCCTGAAAGGCCACGATTTCGGCGGAATCGGTTATCACCGTGGCATCGCCGCTCATTTGTAATACATCGCCGCTGGCGTAGTCGATAAACAGCAGCCCGGCCTTGCCGTTGAGCACGATATTGCCGAGGGTGGAGAAGAACAGGTTGCCGTTGAAGTCCGGAATGGTCAGCACATCATTGGCAGCGATGCGCACAAAACCGGCTTTGCCGCCGCGATGCGAAACGTCTACCTGACGGCGCGCCTGGTCGGCATAAGTGGTGACATAAAACGTGTCCGCCTGCCGGATGGCGGCGCGCGCGGCGTCATCCAGCGCGCTGAGCGTCTCAACTTCGCCCTGATAAGCCCTGCCGGGCGCATGGTCGAAGCGGAAATCGCGCAGCTGAATATAGCGCGGACAGTTGCCGAAGCTCTGGTCAACCTGCACGCGCAGGCCGCCGCCAATTGCCGTCAGCACGCCGTTCATGCGGTTGCGCCGCCGCGTGTGCAGCTCAATGCCGAGCAGGCCCACCGGCGCGCCATCGGTCATCCCGGCGGCCGCCGGATCGCTGGCGTCAGGACCGGCCGCGATATCCAGTGTGGTGGCGTTGGGCGAGAAGATAAAACCGGGCTGGCCTTCCAGCAGCGTGGCCCAGGCATCACCCTGTGCATCAACGCTGCCGGCAACGATAAACGGCAGCTGCGCGTAAAAGTCACGATGCTGATCGGGCATGTAATCGCGAATCACGCGCTGCCCGACATCGGCCATACGTTCCGCCACCCCCGCCTGCTGCTGCAGCGCAATTTCACCGTCATGCCATACCGGCAGCGTAATCAGTTTCTCGCCCATGATGCTGGCTCCTGTCAGGCGCGCAGGCCGGCGGCGGTCTGCGGAAAAGGCACAAAGCCGGGCAGCGCTTCAATCCGGCGCAGCAGCTGATTCACCGCAGGGTAACCGGACATCTCGACATTGCCTTCCGGCGCTCCGGCCAGGTAGCTGTATAAAGCGATGTCAGCAATGGTGGGATGGTCGCCCACCAGCCACTCACGCTGGCTGAGATGGCTTTCCAGCCGCGAAAGAATCAGATGCGCGCGCGCCAGCACCTCTTCCGCGTTGAATTTGGCACCAAACACGGTAATCAGGCGCGCCGCCGCCGGACCGTAAGCCAGTTCACCGGCCGCCACCGACAGCCAGCGCTGCACCTGGGCGGCACCCAGCGCATCTTCCGGCAGCCAGTCGCTGCGGTTAAATTTCTTCGCCAGGTACACCAGAATGGCGTTGGAATCTGCGATATAAACACCTTCGTCTTCCAGCACCGGCACCTGACCGAACGGGTTGATGGCGAGAAACGCCGGGGTTTTATGTTCGCCGCCAGGCAGGTCAACTTCGACCGTTTCATGCGCTATGCCGAGCAGTGACAGCGCCAGCAGTGCGCGGTGAGCGTGGCCGGAGAGCGCTAAATTGTACAGTTTCATCATGCGATTCCTCAGGTAGTGGCCGGGGTGATCCCGAGCCGTGGCCTAAGGTTCGCACAGCCGTATTGCTGGCAGAATAGCCAGATCTGCGAAGTCATTATTGCAAAAAGTGGAAGGATGCGGCCGGGTGCGCAGCAGAGCGCACCCGGCAGAGGAAGTGGTTCAGGAAGGCACGACGGCACTACTGCTGGCGGCCTTCGCCTGCTGTTCATTCTGCTGCTCTTCGCGCAGCTTCAGGCGATCCCACACGCGGAAAAATGGATAGTAGACCACCAGCGAAATCGTCAGGTTGACCACCTGCAACACCGTGCCGGAGATATGGCCGCCGGTGGCGAGATAGCCGCTGACGAAGATCGGCGTGGTAAAGGGCAGGGCGATGCCGGCTGGCGGCGCCACCAGACCGCTGCTCATTGCCGCCCACGAAACAATCACCAGCAGCACTGGCGTCAGGATAAACGGCAGGAACAGGTACGGGTTCATCACCAGCGGAATACCGAACACCAGTGGCTCGCTGATGTTGAACAGCGCCGCCGGCGCGGCGATTTTCCCCAGCTGTTTCATCTGGCGGCTGCGCGCGCGGATCAGCATAAAGATCACCAGCCCAAGCAGCGCGCCGGTGCCGCCAGGCGCAATCCATAAATCGTAAAACTGCTGGGTAAAGATGTGCGGAATCGGCTGGTTATGCTGAAAGGCTTCGAGGTTTTCACTCATGTTCGACAGCCATACCGGCTGAATGAACACCAGCACGATGGCATCGCCGTGCAGGCCGAGCGTCCACAGAATGCCAATCAGCAGCACCGAGAAAATCATCCCCGGCAGCGTGCCGCCGACGTGGTGCATCGGCAGACCAATCACCGTGGCGATCAGGTTGTTGATGTCCTGGAACGGTGAGGCTTCAACGGCCAGGCGCAGCAGCAGCACCACGGCCAGCACGCAAAAGCCGGGAACCAGCGCGAGGAACGATTTCGCCACCGCCGGCGGTACGCCTTCCGGCATCTTAATCACCAGGTTACGGCTGTGCACAAAGCGGTAGATTTCCGTGGAGAGCAGCGCAATCACAATCGCCACGAACAGGCCCTGACTACCGATCAGCGAAATTGGCAGCACGCCGGTGACCAGCTGCGCGGGCGCGCCTTCAACCGGGGCGAACAGCGTCTGCTGCGGAATGGTCATCACAAACGCCACCAGCGCCATCGCGCCGCTGGTTAGCGGGTCGAGCGTGCGGTATTTCTCCGCCAGCCGGTAAGCGATGCCGAAGCTGGAGATCAGCGCCATGATGTCGTAGGTGGCACGCACCGGATAGAGCAGTTTATTGCGCCAGCTGTCGCCGAACAGGTCGGCCATCAGATGGCCCCACGCCGGGATCGGCAGGTAGGCGAAGATCAGAAAAAAGCTGCCGATCAGCATGAACGGCATGTTGAGAATGATGCCGTCCCGCACGGACAGCACATGCTTCTGCCCGGCCACCTTGAGCGCGGCGGGCAGCACATAACGTTCGATGATATTACGGTTGGACATAGGGCCTCCTCGGGCACAATGGCGCAACAAATTAACAGGTCAATGCGTGTCATTTCGGCGCGGCAGCGGATACCTGCACCCGGCCGTCGCGGCGCAATTTATTGCGCGATGAAGCGCGCCGCGACGGCCTGGGTGCGGTTTGCGACAGGGATATCACGCAAACTGCGGCAGCCACGGTTGATTCAGCGTCAGCACTTCGTCCAGCAGCGCTTCGGCGCTGGCGACATCGCCGACCAGCGGATTGCCGACCAGCGCCAGCAGCGCGGCACCGCGATCGCCGTGCACCGCCGCGTCGATGGTCAATCGCTCGAAGGCTTTGATCTGCTGCGTCAGCCCGTGCATCAGCGGTGGCAGCGCGCCAAACACCAGCGGGTGCGCGCCCTGCGCATCGACCACACAGTTCACTTCCACCACCGCGTCGTCCGGCAGACCGTGAATCGCCCCACGGTTCTGGCAGTTCACCACCAGATTTTGCCCGCTATTGTTATGGATGGCGCTGATGAGCTCAACGGCCACTTCGGAGTAATATGCGCCGCCGCGAAAACTCAGCTGCTCCGGCTTGTGCGCCAGCTGCGGATCGGCATACAGCGCGAACAGCTCGGCTTCCACTTTCATCACCTGTTCGGCGCGCGTTCCGGCCTGGCCGTGCTGTGCTTTCTCCTGCTCTTCGGCCAGCATCTGCGGTGTTTGCCAGTAGTAGCGGTGATAAGGGCAGGGAATCGCCTGCAGCGCGCGCAGAAACGCCGGCGACCACGGCATCTCTTTGATGTTATTCATGGTCAGCGCCTGGCCTTCGCACAGCTGTTCGATCACCCCGGCGGTCACGTCCTCGCCGCGGCACAGCACCTGATGCACCCACACCAGATGATTCAGCCCGGCAAAGCGCAGCGCCACCTCGTCAAACGGCGCCTGTAACATGCCGGCGATCATATGGTGCATATTCACCGGCACGTTACACAGGCCGATGATCTTCGCGTTGCTGTAGCGCGCCACGGCTTCGGTAACGATGCCCGCCGGATTGGTAAAGTTGATGATGAAGGCGTCCGGTGCCAGCTGTTCCACTTTGCGCGCAATCTCCAGCATCACCGGAATGGTGCGCAGCGCTTTGGCGAAGCCGCCGACGCCGGTGGTTTCCTGACCGAGACGGCCATACTTCAGGCCCAGCCGTTCATCGGCGGCGCGTGCCGCCAGCTGGCCGACGCGCAGCTGTGTCAGCACAAAGCGCGCGCCGCGAATCGCCTCATCCAGCGCGAAGTGCACGCTGACCTTAACCTGCTCCAGCCCGTTTTTTTGCAGCATGCGGCGCGTGAGATCGGCGATGATCTGCACCTTTTCGCGTCCTGCCGCCACATCCACCAGCGCCAGTTCGGTTACCGGCAGCTGCGCATAACGGTTGATGATTCCCTCCACCAGCTCCGGCGAATAGCTGCTGCCGCCGCCAATGATTGCTATCTTAAGCATCGTTTTCTCCTGCCGTGGTACGGCGATAGAGTTCAATGATTTCGCCCGCTAAATCCTGAATCAGCATGGCGTTCATCAGGTGATCCTGGGCATGAACCAGAATCAGGGTAACCGGCAACCGGCCGCTGCCTTCGTCCAGGCTAATTAGTGCCGTCTGCTGCTGGTGCGCGCTGCTCACGTTTTCCCGCGCCGCCGCCAGCTGCTGCTGTGCCGCATCAAACTGGCCGGCGCGCGCCAGCCGCAGGGCGCTGAGAGCGGCGCTGCGCGCGGCACCGGCCTGCACCAGCAGCAGCATGATCTCCTCTTCCGGAACCACCATTACGTCATCTTCAGGCATGCAGAATCTCCCACAGCGCAACGCCGTGTGTTATCAGTCAGATTGGGGGAAACGAAGAATCAGGAAGCGCGCAGCGCCAGCGCTTTATCCAGCACCTGTTCGCCGCGCATCATGCCGTAATCCATCATGTCGATAACGGCGACCGCCTTGCCCTGCGGGGCTGCGATGGCGGTGAGGCGGGCAGCTTCAAACTGCACCTGCGGGCCGAGCAGCACCACGTCTGCGTCCGGCAGGATACGTTCGAAATCGGCCACCGGGACGGCCTGAATGTTGATCGCCAGCCCGCGCGCTTGTGCGGCGTGCTGCATTTTATTCACCAGCATGCTGGTAGACATGCCGGCGGCACAGCAAAGAACAATGCGCATAATTTATCCTCCTGTGAATTGACTCCGGCATTTAAGACCTGTCGCAGTCGCACTGTAAATACCCTGCGGCCAGATGATTTTGTGGTGAAAGTTATTTAAAGTATTATTTATCAATATCTTAATCATTAAACCGCCATGAAAATAATTTTCATTGGTGTGATCGGCACGATGATTTTCTGTTGCGAGTGCTTTAATTCCAGGAAAATTCAGTGCGCTCAGCTGAAAAAAATCTCACCATGAAAAATATTTTCATGCATCATGAGAGTTCGTTACTGAGGATGTGATGAGCTAATGGATATTGTCTGGCAACTGCAGCAGCAGTCGGCGCGTTTTGATGCGCAGGAATCAAAGCTGGCGCGATTTATTCTGGATAACCTGCACGCCAGCGCGCAGGCCACCATGGAGAGTCTGGCGACGCAGGCGGGTGTCAGCCCGGCTGTACTCCAGCGCTTTGCTGCCTCGGCGGGCTACCGCGATCTGGATGATTTTCTGCACCAGGTGCGCCAGGCCGGCCAGCAGGAAAGTGCGTTTATGACGGTGATTCGTCAGCGGCAGGCTTCGCTCAGCCAGCAGGAGCAGCGGGTGGCGCGCGCCATCCTGCGTGACACCGCGTTTGCGGCCTCGGCCACCATTGAACAACTGGCCAGCCGGGCGGAAGTCAGTGCGGCGACCATTACCCGCTTTGCCCGTTCGGTCGGCTGCGACGATATTCGCGATCTGCGTATGCGGCTGGCACGCGCCAGCGCCGAGCCAGCCAGCGCCAGCCACGGTGCGGTGCCGCAGCTGGTGAGTCTGCATCAGGCGCTGACCCAGCAGTGGCAGCAGCTGGATGACAGCCGCTGGCAGCAGGCGGCGCAGGCGCTGCGTCAGGCACGCAGCGTGTTGCTGATTGGTGCCGCCGGCCAGCACACGCCGCTGGTGGCGGAAGTGCAGCAGCGGTTGAGTGAATCCGGGCTGGCGCTGGCGTGGATCCAGGACGACAACCTGCTGCGCCTGACGCTCAGCCGTTTGCAGCCGGACGATCTGCTGCTGATCCTCGCGCCGGACACCATCAACAGCAGCGTGCTCAGCGCGGTGCATCACGCTCACATCCAGCAGACCCCAGTGATGGCGCTGTGCCCGGCGGCGCTGGATCTCGCCAGCCAGGCCAACTACTGGCTGCCGCTGCCGGATGCAGCACCGGCGCGGCGCTATGGCATTCTGCTGGCTCTGGACCGGCTGGCGGCGGCGCTGTAACACCCCGCCTTTCGACTCAGGCGGTTGCCGCCACCTGAGATTTGGCTTCAATAAACTGCACCAGCGCGCGCGTCACGTCAGCGGTGGTGGCGCTGCCGCCGACGTCCGAATTACTGCTATATCATTCTGACATTATCAAAATATATTAAAGGCTTTATGCTGGTTAACGTTTGGAATAAGGGTAATGATAAGGTGAATAGCCGGCATACCGCAGAAACATGAACGTGGCGGGCGATAATAAAATTTGAAAGAAATCTACAGAATTTCAACAGCTAAAACTCTTATGGTTTTAAATGATTTATTAAGAGGCTTCTTGATGCCTAAATTTTTATTGGATATGTGTATGGATCTTTAAGGGTGGAGTTTCTCCACCCATATTTTGTTAGATTTTCATTTTTTCAATGACTGATTTTGTAATTTCTGTGGTTTTCATTAGGTTTTTGAATAAGTTGGCGATATAGGCGTCAGGATATAGTTCAATAACTGTTTCATGAATTAAATCAAGCGCTTTATCACAAAGCTTAGCTATTTCATTAATTTCATCAATAATAAGCTTTTCAGAGCCATCGTAAAGATTAAAACTAGCTGATTGCATTGCAATATGAGCGATTAAACGATTGCCGTGAATGGTAATTGCTCTCTCTTTACCTTCCTTACTCTTTTTAAGCCTGACTAATCTACTTTCAATGCTTCTATAAACCTGAATGATTCTCCATAATTGTGGTCCTGTGAGTGATTTGTTAAACAATAAAGTGTAGGGGGGTTTTTTAATATCATCCCATAACCGTCCTATACCACTTTTTGCATCAACAACCAAACTAACATCATTTTGTGCGCAAGCTAAAGAAATTGTCGCTTCTTCAAGCCCACATTGATTGTCTAAATTTATTACTGAATCCCCGGATTTATATTTATATTCTTTGTCATCCATTAGCATTTCAACTCTCAGCCTTTCCTGGTTTTGATCTAACGAAACAAAATCTCTTTTTTCAATTCTATTTTGAGTGTTGTTATTTCTGGTTATCTCAACTTCGAGTTGTGGAGGGCAATTTTCCAAAGAGATAATTCTGAATGGAACTTTGGCAATTTCGACTTTTTCAGGAACTTCTAAACTCGCACTGGCAATTGAACCGACAGTTTGAGCACCATTAACTATAGTAAGACCATAGCAAAAGAATTGTCCATGTTCACGGGTTCCACCACCTATAGCTTTTTTGACAATTTTATCACATAGAGCTGTTATACCATTATTAAAATACCAGAACTTATCAGCATCTGATTTAAGAGTATTTACAATGCTACTATTTACGTCAGTTGAACCTAGAAACATTCTAATATTTGGAGAAAATAACCCTTCCTGATGCTCTTTATACCATTGAGCCAAGTCGGAAGCTGCAATTTGTCCATAATATGAACTGTAAGGATTTTTAACGCTTCCCCAGTGGCTTAATAACACTTCAACATCAATCTTTTTATTTTTTCCAGCAGATATGGCGTTATGTAGATCTTGTTGTTTTACAATGTGATAGCTAAATATATTAGATGAGTCATTATGTTTGTTAATGAATTCTTCGAGTGCCTCAATGACATCTTCTGAAACACTGTCGTTACCTGTATAACAGATTAGAAGGGAAATTCTGATATTAATATTGTCAAGAGCATCTTCAACTTCAGCTTGTTTTGACTTTATTTTATCGTTGACTCTGGAGTAATTTGAATTTATGGTTTTTTCAACCCCAGCAAGAAACTTACGAATTCCTCCAACATCAATACTACCTGTTCCATTCTTTTTCCATTTAGATTGGCCAAAATATAATACGTGATTGACACGACTGTAGAAAATAGAATCTATGCCATTATCCATATATCCATCTGTGATAGAGTTGGCTGCTTGCTCATTATCACAGCCAGAGACATAGGATAGAGAGTAAGCCATTTGCCCTCGTGTTAAGGTTGCATCTTCTTTGTCATTATCAGACTTTCCCTCTAAGTCGGTAATGTCTAATAGTTTGGAAAAATCCTTTAAGATTGCTTGTTTAATGTGTCTGACGTGTAATTGTGCCATAGCAGTTCCATAAGTTTAAGTTAGTAGTCCCTTCAGAAATTTTATCATAAATTTTTTTAATGTAAAACACATTAGATAACTGGAATTCTATTGGTGTGAAAGCTTATTTGGAGTGGTTAACTTTATTGCTTATTTGTAATGCAAATATTCAAATATATTATTTAACCTATTCAAAAATAAGTCTTTTAATTTGTATTTGTACATCATAAATATTTTGGATTATTATTTAACTAGTGACTGAGGTTAAATTTAATTTCAATGATAAATTTATTAATTATTTTATTGGATAACTGTTCCGAATTTCTGAAATTTAATTAAAATATATAACTATCATGGTCGGGGCTTTCATTCTCACAATTTATGCTGAGGTTTATAAAAACCTATTTTAAGTCAGACAGTTAGATAATTAACAAATCATCGAGAACACTTTCATTTTGCAAGTAACTTGCAAAATGAAAGTTACCCTGCCACAGTATCCCGCATCGACTTCACATCGGGAACTGGCCCATGAAAAACCAACCTCTGTGTAATATGCCGTGCCCTATCGCACGCAGCCTTGGACGCGTCGGCGATGGCTGGAGCATGCTGATCATGCGCGATGCGCTGGCCGGCTTTACCCGCTTTGATGAATTTCAGAAAAGCAGCGGCGTGGCACCTAATATTCTGTCGCGCCGGCTGAAAGAGCTGGTGGAGGATGGATTGCTGGAAAAGGTGTGTTACAGCGACGCTCCGGCACGCTACGAGTACCAGCTCACTGCGGCGGGCCGCGATTTTCGCACGGTAATACTGGCGCTGGCCGAGTGGGGCAGCACCCACTTTTCACCGGAAGGGCGGCAGATGCAGCTGGTTGAAAGCGCCACTCAGCGCCCGGTGACGCCGCAAATGGTCGACAGCGCCACCGGCCAGCCGCTCTCCAGTGACAAATACCAGATGGTGCCAGGCCCGGCGGCCAGCCCGATGATGCACTATCGCCAGCAGTATCTGGCGAGAAAGCGCGCAGGCGATACGGCGCAAAAATTCGCTCCGCAGACGGTGGCCGGGAACGAACCATGAGCCTGACGCGGAAAAAAGCGGCACTGCTGCTGATGCTGGCCTGCGGCGGCGTGGCGCTGGCCGGCTATGGCTATTACTGGTGGCACAGCGCGCGCTTTATGCCTTCGACCGATGATGCTTACGTCGGCGCGGATATCAGTGCGATTTCGGCCAAAGTGTCCGGCTATGTCCAGACCCTGGCGGTGCAGGATAATGCGGCGGTTAAAAAGGGCGACCTGCTGGTGCAGCTGGATAACCGCGACTATTGGGCGGCGGTTGACCGTGCGGTGGGCGAAGTCGCCGCGCAGCAGGCGGCGCTGCAGGATATCGCCGCCACGCGCCAGCTCCAGCTGGCCACCATCGACGGCGCGCGTGCTGCGCTGCAGGCGGCGCAGGCGGTGACGCAGAAAACCACCGCCGACCAGCGCCGCTATGACGCGCTGGTGAGCAGCGCTGCGGTGTCGCAGCAGATTCGCGATCATGCGCAGGCCGATTACCATCAGGCGCTGGCGCAGGAAGGCAAAACCCGTGCCGATCGCGCGGTCGCCGAACGTCAGCTGCAGGTGCTGGATGCGCGTGAGCAGCAGACGCACGCCGCGCTGGCACAGGCGCAGGCCGACCTGGCACTGGCACAGCTCAATCTGGAATACACCGCTATCCGCGCGCCGTTTGATGGCGTAATCGGCAATCGCCGCGCCTGGGCTGGTTCGTATGTCAGCAGCGGCACGCAGCTGCTGTCGCTGGTGCCGGCGCAGGGGCTGTGGATTGACGCCAACTTTAAAGAGAGCCAGCTGGCGCACATGCGGCCAGGCCAGACGGCAACGATTATCGCGGACGTGCTGCCAGGCCGCACCTTCAGCGGGCATGTCGCCAGCCTGTCGCCTGCGACCGGTTCGCGCTTTAGCATTCTGCCGGCGGAAAACGCCACCGGTAACTTCACCAAAATTGTCCAGCGCGTGCCGGTGCGCATTGCGCTGGACGGCGATGCGGCCACGCTCGGGCTGTTGCGTCCGGGACTGTCGGTGACTGTTACCGTCGATGAGCGCAGCGCGCAATGAGCCGCGTGGTCGCCGCGCCGATCGCGCCCGCGCAGATGCCGGTCAGCCGGAAAGTCTTCGCCTTTGCCACCCTGTGCATCGGCATGTTTATCGCGCTGCTGGATATCCAGATTGTCTCAGCTTCGCTGCGCGACATTGGCGGTGGCCTGTCGGCGGGGGATGATGAAACCGTGTGGGTGCAGACCAGCTACCTGATCGCCGAAATCATCATTATTCCGCTCTCCGGCTGGCTGGCCAGCGTGCTGTCTACGCGCTGGCTGTTCGCCGCCTCGGCCTGCGGCTTTACGCTGATGAGCCTGCTGTGCGGCTGGGCGTGGAACATTCAGAGCATGATCGCGTTCCGTGCGCTGCAGGGGCTGGCGGGTGGCTCGATGATCCCGCTGGTGTTCACCACCGCCTTCGCCTTTTTCCAGGGCCGGCAGCGGGTGATTGCTGCCGCGACCGTCGGCGCGCTGGCGTCGCTGGCGCCGACGCTTGGCCCGACCGTTGGCGGCTGGATCACCGATAACTTCAGCTGGCACTGGCTGTTTTTTATCAACATCATTCCCGGTATTTACATCACCATTGCGGTTCCGCTGCTGGTGAACATTGACGCGCCCAACCGCGAACTGCTGCGCGGCGCGGATTATCTCAGCATCGTGCTGCTGGCGCTGGCGCTCGGCTGTCTGGAATATACGCTGGAAGAGGGGCCGCGCTGGGGCTGGTTTGATGATGACACCATTGCCACCACCGGCTGGATTGCGCTGGCGGCGGGCGTGTTGTTTGTGATCCGCACACTGCGGCATGCCAAACCGATTGTCGATTTACGCGCGCTCAAGGACCGCGACTTTAGCCTCGGCTGCTACTTCTCGTTTATGGCGGGCGTAGGGATCTTTGCCACCATTTACCTTACGCCACTGTTTCTCAGCCAGGTGCGCGGCTTCAGCGCACTTGAGACTGGACTGGCGATCTTCTCCACCGGGGTGTTTCAGATTCTGTCGATCCCGCTGTATGCCTGGCTGGCGAACCGCGTCGATCTGCGTATTTTGCTGGCGGCGGGGCTGATCTGTTTTGCGCTGTCGATGCATTTCTTCGTGCCGATTACCCATGACTGGGGGGCGAAGGAGCTGCTGTTTCCGCAGGCATTTCGCGGTATGGCGCAGCAGTTTGCCGTGGCACCGACGGTGACGCTGACGCTGGGCAGTTTGCCACCGGCACGCCTGAAGCTCGCGTCTGGCCTGTTTAATCTGATGCGCAACCTTGGCGGCGCGATTGGCATTGCCCTGTGCGGTACGGTGCTCAACGACCGCACCAACCTGCACTTTAGCCGGCTGGCGGATCATCTCAACAGCGCCAGCCTGACGCTGGGTGATTTTCTGCAGGGGCGCGCTCAGGCGCTGATGACCAGCGGCCTGAGCCCGGATGCCGCGCATACGGCCGCGCTGCAGTCGCTGGCGGCGCTGACGCTGCGTGAAGCGCGCACCCAGGCCTTTTCCGACGCGTTCTGGCTGATCATGACAGGATTTTTCGTCGCGGCGCTGCTGGTACCGTTATTGAAAAAGCCGCAAGGGTGAGCGCCAGATCGCAGCCCATTAACGTTTACTCAGCGCTTCCCACAGGCCCAGCAGATAAGTGGTGCCCAGCGCGCGGTCGTACAAACCGTAGCCGGGCCTTCCGGTTTCGCCCCAGATAAAGCGGCCGTGATCCGAACGGATATAGCCGTCAAAGCCGTTGTCATACATCGACTGCAGCACTTTATACATATCCAGCGAGCCATACTCCGTCGGATGCGCGCACTCGTAGAAATCTTTATCGCGAATGATCCTGATGTTGCGCACGTGGGCAAACGGGATGCGCTTGCGGCGCGAGAATTCGGCCAGAATGGCATAGACATCGTTCTGCGGATCCTCGGCAATCGATCCGGTGCACAGCGTGATGCCGTTGGCTTCAGAATCGACGACGTTACAGATCCAGTCGAGATCATCGCGGTTTTTCACCACGCGCGGCAGACCGAAGATCGAATACGGCGGATCGTCCGGGTGGATCGCCATCTTCACGCCCACCTCTTCGCACACCGGGATCACCGCTTTGAGGAAATAGGCGAGGTTTTCACGCAGCTTCGCGTCATCTACGTCCTGATATTTGGCAAACAGCTCCTGAACTTTTGCCAGCCGTTCCGGCTCCCAGCCCGGCAGCGCGAAGCCGTTGGCGCTGCCCAGTACTTCTTTCACCACCTCGTCGAGGCTTTTATCAATGCCCTGCTTCTCGAAGGCCATGGTGATGGAGCCATCCGGCAGCACGTAATGCATATCCGTCTTCATCCAGTCAAACACCGGCATGAAGTTGTAGCAGATCACTTTTACCCCGGCGGCCGCCAGGTTGCGGATACTTTGCTGATAATTGGCGATGTAGCGATCGCGGCTCGGCAGGCCGATCTTGATGTCGTCGTGAATATTAACACTCTCAATCACTTCAACCGTCAGTCCGGCTGCGTGCACCTGATCGACCAGCGCCTGGATCTTCTCCTGCGGCCAGGTTTCGCCCACCGGCACATCGTAGAGTGCGCCCACCACGCCGCGTACGCCCGGCACCTGGCGAATATATTCCAGCGAAACCTTGTCTTCCTTCGGCCCAAACCACCGCATTGTCAGCTGCATTATGTCATCCACCGTCATCGTGTCTGTATGATAACGGCTAAGCTACCATACTAGAATTCATGAGGGCAGCATTGTGCGGCGATTAAGCCATGATCCGCGTCACAGAACCGGTTTTATCCGCAGCGCAGTCGCTTACTGGGTGGTCACCAGCTCGGTGAAATACTGCTTGTACTTAAACAGTTCGAGATCCGAGCGCAGCCCCAGTTTGCGCAGCGCGGTCTGCTTCTGACCGCTGATGGTTTTGCGGCTGCGCGCGTATTTACCGGCGATCTGCGTAATGCTCAACCCGTCGAGATAACAGCGAATTACCTCGATTTCGCGCGGGCTCAGCTCGCGCAGCAGCAGCGAGATGTCGTCGCCCGCCTGGCGCGGCGTCAGGTAGTCGTGCATCTCGCGATCGCTCTCCTGGAATTTATCCAGCTCCAGCATCATGTCCGGCGTCAGGAAACGCTTGCCGCGACAGATTTGATGGATGGCATCGATCAGCACCTCCTGATCGTGGCTTTTACCGACAAATCCCTGCACGCCGGCTTTCAGCAACAGCTGGACAATCGCTGGTTTCTCCACCGCGGACGACACCAGAATCTTCAGCTGCGGGTAGTGCAGGCGCAGCTGTTTCACCATTTGCAGCCCGTCGAGCTGGTCTTCACCCAGCATGTAATCCAGCACCAGGATATCGAGCGGGTGGCGCTGCAGGAAGGCCATCAGCTGCTGGCGCTGGGCAAAAGCCCCGACCAGATCGAGCTGCGGCTCCTGCGCTAAGCGGTACTGCATGGCTTTACCAATCAGCGGATGATCGTCCAGCACGGCAATCTGCCAGATTGCGCTCTCTTTCATTAAATCACCTCTTCAGGAATGGGCGTTTCCAGGGCACGCAGGAACAGCGCATCCAGCTCGGCCACCGCCCCGGCGACCTCCGGCAGCAGCTGCTGTAATAGCGCACTATCTTGATGCTCCGCGGCCTGTTCGGCGGCGCGGCAGCGATGTTGCAGCGCGTCGGCGCGCAGCATTCGGGCACTGCCGAGTAGCTGATGCGCGGCGTGACGCGCCGAAGCAAAATTGTTCGCAGCCACCGCCTGCGTCAGCTGGGCGAGATCGTAACTGTTCTGCTGGCGCGCGGTGGTCACCAGGTCGCGCCACGCCTGCGGGTTGTTTGCCGCCAGATTTTCCAGCGTCAGCAGGGTATCGTCACGCGTCGGGTTCATCGGTGCGCCGGTGATCACCTGCAGCAGCTGTGCGCGCTCCAGCGGTTTAAACAGACAACCGTTCATGCCGGCGTCCTGCGCCAGCTGCGCCACGCGCTCCTCCGCCATCGCCGTCAGGCCGTAAACCGGTACCGCGCGTCGCACCAGGCGCTTCTCTTCAGCGCGCAGCTGGCGGGTGAATTCGAAGCCGTCCATCTCCGGCATGTTGCAGTCGGTAATCACGCGGTCAGGCTGATTTTCGCGCCACAGCGCCAGTGCCGCTGCACCGCCGTCCGCCACCAGCACATGGTGGCCGGCGTAGCGCAGCTGCTGGGCCAGCAGCAGACGGTTGGTGGCGTTGTCATCGACAATCAGAATGCGCAGTGCAGCCTGTTTTGCTGGCTCCACCGGCTGTTGCAGGGCGGGCTGCTCATGTTCAATGCTCGCCGCTTCCGCGCGGAAGCGCAGCATAAATACGCTGCCGTCACCCGGTTCACTCTCGACGTGCAGCTCGGTGCCGAGCATCACCGCCAGCCGGCGGCAGATATTCAGGCCTAACCCGGTGCCGCTGGCGCGGTTGCTGCCCTGATCGACCTGAATGAACGGCTCGAAGATCGCCTGCTGCTGCTCTGCCGTCAGGCCAACCCCGCTGTCGCTCACCTCCAGCACATACTCCGGCCGCGTGCTCTCTGCCTGATACAGCGCCACTTCCACTTCGCCGTGCGAGGTAAACTTGATGGCGTTGCTCACCAGATTGGAGAGAATTTGCTTCAGCGCCACCGGGTCAAACAGCACCTGGTCCTGCTCCAGCTCCAGCACGATATTCAGCGCCAGCCCCTTGTTCAGCGCCACCTGGCGGAACAGCGCTTCGCAATCCCGTACCACTTCACTGAGCGACATCGGCTGCAGCTGCACGCTGAAATGCCCGGATTCGATTTTTGCCAGGTCGAGAATATCGCCCACCAGCGACAGCAGCGAACGTGACGACTCCCAGGCGACATCAATGTTTTTCTGCCGCTGCTGTTCATTACTCTGGCCGAGATGCTCGATTTCCAGCAGGCCAATCAGCGCCGCCAGCGGCGTGCGGATTTCATGACTCATGTGCGACAGGAAGGTGCTTTTCGCTTCGCTGGCGCGCACCGCGACTTCGTTGGCTTTGCGCAGGTCGGCCATCAGCGCTTCGATATGCGCCAGCTGCTCGCTGATTTCACGCTCGTGCTCGCGCTGTTTGGCCAGCGAGGCTTTCAGCAGATGGTTACGCCACAGGAAAAACAGCAGGCCCAGCCCGGCCACGGCGACGATGCGCAATATATAGCTGCGATAGCTTTGCCACGAGGTGCTGGTGGCGGGCGGCGTGTATTTGATCCAGCGCTCCATCAGCGACTGCATGGTCGGCTGCGGAATATCGGACAGCGCTTTGTTAAGGATCGACAGCAGCACCTGATCCTGACCATTGACCGCCATCGCCATGCGGAACATCGGCAGCGGCGCGACAAACGCGACCTTAAAGCTGTCATTAAAGTGATTGTTGAGCAGAAACAGCGACGACTCGTACGGCACGATAAAGCCATCCAGCTGCTTATCGAGTAGCTGACCGAGTGAATCAATCGATACGCCGTTTTCGACGAAGTTGATGCCCGGCCAGCGTTCGCGTAAATCGTAACGATAGTAAGCGCGCTCATAGATACCGATGCGCTTGCCCGCCATCTCATCAAAGCTTTTCCACGGGCTGTCTTTGCGCGTCACCACTACCCACGACGAGTAGATGTAGGAGCGGGTATAGCGGATTTTGTCGTCCTGCTGCGCGGTGGCGTCGCTGACGGCGATAATCGCATCGCGCTGGCGATTAAGCGTATCGCGCATGTTGCTCAACCCCTGAATCGGGTTGTAGCGAAAGCGAATGCCGGTGCGCTGGGAAATCATTTTCAGCAGGTCCACGCTCAGGCCGACCACGCGCTGGCGGTTATCAATAAAGGTAAATGGCGTATGCGAAGGATCGTAGTTAACGGTGATCTCGCGGTGCTCTGCCAGCCACGCGGCCTCTTTGTCGCTGAGATCCAGCGGATGGTTTTTAACCACCGACTGATAATCCAGGCTCCAGGCTTCCGCGATCTGTACCGCGTTGCGCAGCGGAATGTTTTTCAGGATTTCATCGATGGCTGCGATCAGCGGCAGATTGGCACTGTTGCTGGCAAAGCGCGCGTCGACATCGTTGGTGTACGGCGTGCTGTGCGCTTCAATCACATTCTGCAGGCCGCGATGCGAAAGAAAGCGCTGAGTGGCGCTGTTGCTCCAGAACAGGGTGTTTTCGCTAAACGCGGTGTCGGTGTAGGCCCACAGCGGCGGCGCGGCCGGCGCCAGCGTGGCGCGCGGATAGCGCTTGTGCAGCAGCGCTTTGAGTTCTGCATCACCGTAATAGAGCAGGCGATAGCGGCTATTTTTCAGCTCACTGTCGAAGGTCGCGTTACGTTTGCTGATTAATACGCTGCGCGCCAGTGAATACGGCAGGCTCAGCGCCAGCTGCGTATCCTGATTGGCGGCCAGCGTATAGTAAGGAATCAGATCGACTTCACCGTCGTTGAGCGCATCCACCAGCTCCAGCCGGGTTTTATACACCTTGATTTTCACCGGCAGATTTAACGCCTTCGCCACGATGGCCAGATAATCGGCCGAAAGTCCTTCGTAGGTATTGGCTTCAAACGACACGGAATAGGGCGGCAGCGGATTGTTCCACACGCCGACGCGCAGTACAGAGTGCTGTTTCAGCCACTGCTGGCTCTGCGGCGACAGCGTGACTTCCGGTGCTACCAGACCATAGCGCGGCGAGAAATTTAACGTGGTTGCACCCCAGGCAGACAGGCAAAAACCCAGTAACAGAAGGAGGCTGAGGATGCGTTTACTCACGGATGGTTTCACTCGCTGGACCGGTTGCGCGCGCTGCCACCATGACGGCGCTTCTTCTCTGACGGCACGTTGCGCGTCAGGCATCCTTCAACAGCGACTTAATACAAGTGGACTTAAATCGCGCTTAAGAAATTTCTTAAAAACAGGAGAGAAAATTCCTGGTGAAAGGCAGGTTTCGCCGGCGCGACGAAGCGAAGCGCGCTGCTATTTTTAGTAAGTGTAAGTTTTGTTTGCTGAAATTACCGCGTTGCTTCGCCATTCCTGCTGAACCCGGCGCAATTTTCCGACGCTAATCGCCTTTTCATTTGTTTTATTTACAGAATCTATCGTGCAGGCAAAATAGCCCTTATTTTCTCTCCAGCGATCAACCATGTCCGAAGAAGCGCTGCGCCAGCAGATTCAGAACCTGAAAAAGCACAATGCGCGCCTCAAGCGCCTGGCGCACGACGCGCGTAATAAGCTGAACGCGGCGCTGGACGGGACCGGCTTATGCCTGTGGCAGCTGGATATTCCCAGCGGCAAGCTGGTGATTTTTAACCGGCGCTGGGGCGCGATGCTCGGCTTTCAGGCGAAAGAGACCAAAGCGCGCTTTGATGCCTGGCGCGAGTGCCTGCATCCGGAAGATGCCGATGAGGTGCTGCGCGCCTTTTACGATCATATTGAAGGACGCGCGCCCTATTACGAGGCGCTGCACCGTATGATCGGCAAGAACGGCAAAATCACCTGGGTGCTGGATCGCGGCCGCGTCAGCGAGTGGGACGAGCAGGGTAATCCGCTCAAAGTGACCGGCACCCATATCGACATGACCAAAGAGAAGAATTACGAAGCCCAGCTCTCCCTGCTGGCGCATCACGACCCGTTAACCGCGTTGCCCAACCGCCACGCGCTGCAGGCGCATTTTAGTCAGCTGCAACGCGCCGGGCCGCTGTGCGTGGCGTTTATCGACCTCGACAACTTCAAGCACGTCAATGACACGCTCGGCCATCGCAGCGGTGACGAGGTGCTAATTCAGCTCAGCCAGCGCATCCGCGATTTGCTGCCGTCAGAGGCCATCGTCGGGCGGCTTGGCGGCGATGAGTTCGTGCTGCTGCTGCCGTTTTTGATTGACTACCCGAAGGTGCGCATTCTGGCGCAGGCGGTGCTGGATGCGGCACTGACGCCGTTTGATGTCGACAATGGTCATGCGCGGATTGGTGCTTCGATCGGTATCGCCCCGGTACACCGGCGGGACAGCTTCGACGACGCGCTGACCCGGGCGGATGGTGCGATGTACCAGATTAAAAAGAACGGTAAGCAGGGCTTTGGCCTGGCAGGCAATATATCGGTGGGGTGAGGGTCAGCGCCCGCACCCTTTTATCACTTAAAACGCAAAACAGGAACAGCCCAGCGCACCCCAGAACGCGTTGTTGTCTGACACCGGCACCGATGACTGGCGCGCGACATCATGAGCGTGGCTGTGCACGCCACAGGGGCCGCTGCACTGGTGTACCTGCGGCATCCGCGCGGCGCGGCCGCTGGTCTGCGGCGGGGCGCTGCGGTAGTGACCAGGCACGGTAACCACCGGCGACCACTCCGGCAACACCGGCACCGGCGGCGGTGCCAGCGGCGTGAAGCTGCCAGCGGCATACACCACATTGCCATCCACCAGCGTCAGCACCGATTCAATGCCTTTGATCTCCTCTTCCGGTACGCTGAAGAAATCTTTCGACAACAGCACCAGATCCGCCAGCTGGCCGACTTTGATCTCACCTTTGGCGCTCTGCTCGCTGGAGAACCAGGCGCTGCCTTTGGTCCACAGCATCAGCGCGGTTTCACGGTCGATGCGTGCGTTGTCATCGTACAGCTGCATCCCGCCGACGGTACGGCCTGAAACCAGCCAGTACAGTGCGGTCCACGGGTTATAGCTGGCAACGCGGGTGGCATCGGTACCGAGGCCGACCGGCACGCCGGCCTCCAGCATGCGCGCCACCGGCGGCGTCTGCTTCGCGGCCTCTTTACCGTAGCGATCGACAAAGTATTCTCCCTGGAAAGCCATGCGATGCTGCACCGCCAGGCCGCCGCCGAGCGCTTTTACCCGCTCAATATTGGCTTCAGTGATGGTTTCCGCATGGTCAAAGAACCAGTGCAGGCCATTGAACGGAATGTCGCGATTCACCTTCTCAAACACATCCAGCATGCGGCTGATCGATTCGTTATAGGTGGCGTGCAGGCGGAACGGCCAGCGATGCTCCACCAGGTGACGCACCACGCGCTCCAGCTCATCTTCCATGCCGGGTGCCAGATCCGGGCGCGGTTCGAGGAAATCTTCGAAGTCCGCCGCCGAGAACACCAGCATTTCACCGGCACCGTTGTGGCGCAGGAAATTGGTGCCCTGGCCCGGCTTCAGCATATCGGTCCACTTCTCAAAGTCTTCCAGCTCGTGGCCGGGACGCTGGGTGAACAGGTTATAGGCGATGCGTACCGTCAGCTGCTTTTTCACGTGCAGTTCGGCGATCACGTCGTAATCGTCCGGGTAATTCTGGAAGCCGCCGCCGGCGTCAATGGCGCTGGTCAGACCGAGGCGGTTCAGTTCACGCATAAACTGACGCGTCGAGTTAACCTGCTGTTCCAGCGGCAGCTTTGGCCCTTTCGCCAGCGTGGCGTACAGCAGCATGGCGTTAGGACGGGCGATCAGCATGCCGGTCGGATTGCCATTGCTGTCGCGCTGGATTTCGCCGCCCGGCGGGTTGGGGGTCTCTTTGGTGTAGCCCACCACTTTCAGCGCGGCGCGATTGAGCAGCGCGCGGTCATACAGATGCAGAATGAAGACCGGTGTATCGGGCGCGGCGGCGTTGATTTCGTCCAGCGTCGGCATGCGGCGCTCAGCAAACTGGAACTCGCTCCAGCCCCCGACCACGCGCACCCACTGCGGTGACGGCGTACGCAGGGCCTGTTCGCGCAGCATACGCAGCGCATCGGCCAGCGACGGCACGCCTTCCCAACGCAGCTCAAGGTTGTAGTTGAGGCCACCGCGAATCAGATGCAGGTGGGAATCGTTCAGGCCGGGAATGCCGGTGTGCCCTTTGGCGTCGATGATTTGCGTCTCGCTGCCGGCAAAGCGCATGACGTCCGCTTCGCTACCTACGGCGAGGAACTTGCCGTCTTTGATGGCCACGGCGGTAGCCAGCGGATTTGCGCGGTCGACGGTGTGAAACTTACCGTTGGTAAAAATCAGGGATGCGGTCGTCATTCTGTTCTCTCCGTTAAATTAAGCGTAGCGGCCCTCAGCCACCGTGTTAATGCGCGGTTAAAAATGCTTGCGCCGATGAGGAAAAAAATACGAAATGACAGCAGTTATTGATAACGGATTGTTTTTACGTTGTCGTTCAACTTTTTTTACGGAGGGTAGGGAATGCGTTTAAATCTGGAGGCGCTGCTGATTCTGGATGCGCTCGATCGTCATGGCACCTTTGCCGCTGCGGCCGCGCGACTGTTCAAAACCGCGTCGGCGTTGAGCTATACCGTGCAGAAGATGGAGAGCGATTTAAAAATCACGCTGCTCGATCGCTCCGGCCATCGCGCCACGTTCACGCCGACCGGCCGACTGATGCTGGAAAAAGGGCGGACGCTGCTGCGTGCGGTGAACGAGCTGGAGCAGCAGGCGCGCTACGTGGAGAGCGGCTGGGAGAGTCTGCTGACCATCAGCGTGGATGCTTCGCTGCCGTTCAGCATCCTCACGCCGCTGATTGACGAATTTTATCAGCAGCACCCGCACACCCAGCTGCAGTTCCGTCAGGACGTGCTGGCCGGCTGCTGGGAAGCGCTGCACTACGGCGAAGCGGACATTGTCTTTGGCGCGGTTCAGGAACCCGCCACGCGCAAAGAGATTGTCTGCCAGCCGCTGGGCTGGCTGGAGTATGTGTTCGCTGTCGCTCCTGACCATCCGCTGGCAGCGGAGCCCGAACCGCTGCTGCGTGAACAGATTCGCCAGTATCGCGCGGTCACGGTGCATGATTCATCCCGCCACGGTGCCGGGATGGATTTACGCGTGCTGGATGAGCAGAAGACGCTGAGCGTGCATGATTTCCCGGCCAAACTGCAGGCGCATCTTGCCGGGCTCGGCTGTGGTTATCTGCCGCTTTACCTGGCGCGCCCGCACCTGGCGAGCGGTGCGCTGGTGGCGCGCCAGCTGGACAGCGAGTGCCGGCGCGATATCGCCTATCTGGCGTGGAATGAGAGCGCCTGCGGCAACGCGGCTATCTGGTGGCGCGAGCGCCTGCCGACGCTGCCCGGCCTGAGTGACATCTACGCGCCAGCCTGATCACAGCGCAATATGATGGCTGACCTGCGGGGGTTCATCACCCTGATGGAACTGCAGTACCGCCTGCTGTAACTCAGCATCGGCGCGCGAGACGCGCTGGTGCTGACGCAAATGCTCCTGCCATGACTCCACCATAAACCACTCCAGCAGCGCTCCGGCATCGTCGGTCTGCTCCATTAATCCCCACGCATAGGCACCGTCACGGCGTCGCGCCTGCGCCAGTTTGTGCATGGCGTGCTGGAAAGCGGCGCGATCGGCCTGGGGAACACGGTAGCGAATCTGGATCAGTACGGCGCCACGGCGGATATCCACCGCATCGCTCACCACTGGTTCAGCCCAGTGCTGCGCTGGCTGCAGATCCGCTTCGCCCGCCGGCAGCGCCAGCCGTTTTGCCAGCAGCGCCGTGATGAGCAGCGCCGCGCCGGCCAGCATCAGCGTTGACGCCAGACCCATGTGCTGGGCGATCAGCCCCCAGGCCAGACTGCCACCCGCCAGCGTGCCGTTGAACACCATCAGATAGACCGCCAGCCCGCGACCGCGCACCCAGTCGGGCAGCACCGCCTGCGCCACGCCGTTGAGGGTCGTCAGCGCGATGATCCAGCCGGTGCCCAGTACCAGCATCAGCAGCAGCGCCAGCCACTGCGGCGGACTGAGCGACAGCGCCACCATGACCAGCGCGCTGAGCACGGCGGAGAGCAGCATCAATCCATCATGGCTCAGCCGGGCACGCAGGCGCGGCAGCAGCAGCGCGCCGGCAATGGCACCGGCACCGACGGCCCCAAGCAGCAAGCCATAAAAGCCCGCGCTGCCGTGCAGCATGGTGCGCGCCACCAGCGGCAGCAGCGCCCAGATGGCACTGGCGAAGGCAAAATACAGCGCGGCGCGCAACAGTACGCGGTGCAGTTCGCGGCTGGCTTTCACATAGCGCAGCCCGGCGCGGAAAGCGCCAAAGAAGTGCTCATTCAGCGCGGTAGCGGCTTTCGCCGGACGTTTCCACCACAGCAGCGCGGCGATGACGAAAAAATAACTGGCGACATCGGCACCGTAAGCGGCCATAGCACCTAAACTTGCCAGCAGCAGGCCGCCGGTAGCCGGTCCAATCGCCCGGGCGATATTGATGCCCAGCGAGTTGAGCGCGACGGCATTTTTCAGCTCATGACGGGGTACCAGCTCCGGCACGATGGCCTGCCATGCCGGACCGAACAGCGCCGCGCCGACGCCGCCGACAAAGGTCAGGCCGATCAGCCATTCAACGGTGAGCCAGTGGTTGTGCGACAGCAGCAGTAGCGTGCCGCTGACGCTGGCCATCAGCAGCTGCACCACAATCAGCAGGCGGCGGCGGTCAACAATATCCGACAGCACGCCGGCCGGCAGCGCCAGCAGGAACACTGGCAGGGTGGCGGCGGTTTGCATCAGCGCGACGGCGGTTGGGTTATCCGACAGTCCGGTAATCAGCCAGGCGCTGGCGACGTCACGGATAAAGCTACCGGTATTGCCGAGCACCGAAGCGGTCCAGATCACGGCGAAAAGCCCGTAGGCGAAAGGGGAAAACGCGCCGCTGCGCGCTGTTTGTGGATTTGGCTGGTTCATCAGGCTGTTCCTGTCAGTGTGCGATGAGAGCACGATACGAAGCTCGCCCGTCAGGAGATAGCGGAAAAAATCGGCCAACTTGTACAAGGATTTTTGACGGCAGGGCTTAGCAAAAATCTTTGCACAAGTTGTCAAAATCTCTGCTTTAGGTTTTTCCACCATCCCACGCTAGTTTGATTGCCAGACACAACATCACTGACTAACGGAGAAAAAACATGAGCACATTCAAGACTAAAGACGGCGTAAACCTGTACTTCAAAGACTGGGGCAAGGGGCAGCCGGTGCTGTTCAGCCACGGCTGGCCGCTGGATGCCGATATGTGGGACAGCCAGCTCAACTTCCTCGCCGAGCGAGGCTACCGCGTCATCGCTTTTGACCGCCGCGGCTTTGGTCGCTCCGATCAGCCGTGGGAAGGCTACGATTACGACACTTTTGCCGACGATATTCACGGCCTGATCGAGCACCTGCAGCTGGATGAGGTGACGCTGGTGGGCTTCTCGATGGGCGGCGGGGATGTGTCGCGCTACATTGGTCGTTATGGTACCGCGAAAGTGAAAGGACTGGTGCTGCTGGGCGCCGTCACCCCGATCTTTGGTAAAACCGACGACCACCCGGAAGGGGTGGAATCAGCGGTGTTTGACGGGATTAAAGCGGGTTTGCTGAAGGATCGTGCGCAGTTTATCAAAGAGTTCGCCACGCCGTTTTACGGCACCAACGCGGGCCAGACGGTTTCCGATGGTGTGCTGACGCAGACACTGAACATTGCGCTGCTGGCGTCGCTTAAAGGTACGCTGGATTGCGTGACCGCGTTTTCTGAGACGGATTTCCGTGCGGATATTGCCAAAGTGGATGTGCCGACGCTGGTGATCCACGGCAGTAATGACCAGGTGGTGCCGTTTGAAGCCACCGGCAAGCTGGTGCACGAGATGATTGCGGGTTCGCAGCTGAAAGTGTATGAGAATGGCCCGCACGGTTTTGCGGTGACGCATCAGGACCAGCTGAATGCCGACCTGCTGGCGTTTTTGCAGGGGAATTGAGGGGGAGTGCATTTTTCCCCTCACCCTAACCCTCTCCCGCCCGCGGGAGAGGGAACCGATCGAGCGGGGGATTGGCTCTTGAATTAACCTGGGCTGTCTCAGTCCTGCATATGGCAGCGTTTCCCTCTCCCGGTGGGAGAGGGCCAGGGTGAGGGCATCAGGCCGCAGCATCCCGCATCAGTCCGCAGTACTCCTCGTCAGTCCGCCAGCAAATGCCCGTACATCGCCAGCAGGCGACGGGTGACGCCGTTGGTCCAGCCGAAGCCATCCTGCAGCGGATACTCACCGCCGCCGCCCGGGCGGGCGCGATCGCCGCTGATATCGTACTTCTCTACCAGCTTGTGGTGCAGCGAATAGAAATTCTTCACCGTGGTCAGCCAGTTGACCGCAATCTCGGTTGCCAGCGTCTCTTCACCGTAGTTATTCAGTCCGACCACCGCCATCCACTGTAGCGGTGCCCAGCCGTTGGGTTTATCCCACTGCTCGCCGCTCTCCACCATGGAGGTGACAAGGCCGCCCTGCGTCAGCAGCAGCTGGCGCAGCGCCACCGCCTGCAGATGCGCCTGTTCGGGTGATGCCAGCCCCAGGAACAGCGGTACCACCGCCGCTGCGGTAAAGGCACCAAAGCGTTCACGACGCCAGTCGTAGTCGCGGTACACGCCTGCGGTGTTGTCCCACAGATAGCGATGAATCGCCTGCTTGCGCGCATCCGCTTTCTTCTGCCACGCCAGGCCGGTGAGTTCTTCGCCCTTCGCGTGCGCCAGCGTCGAGATCATCAGCTCCAGCTTGTAGAGAAACGCATTCAGATCCACCGGAATAAACTGGGTGGTGCGAATGCTGGCCAGACGCTGTGGATCGCGCAACCAGCGCGAGGAGTAATCCCAGCCGGAAGCGGCACCGGCGCGCAGATCGCGATAAACCTCGCTGGCCGGACGACGCGATTTGCTGGCGGTTTCCACATCTTCCATCCACGACTCATCGCGCGGCGTGTCGCGATCATCCCAGTAGCGGTTGAGCAGCGAACCATCCGGCATGCGCACCACGTGGCGATAGGCCTGGTGCGGCATCAGCTCGCCAGCCCCGTCCATCCAGAACTGATACTCTTTCATCAGCTGGTCAAGATAGCGCTTCGCGCCGCGAATGCCGTCCTCTTCAAACAGCTCGACCATCAGCGCGAACACCGGCGGCTGCGAGCGGCTGAGGTAATAGGTACGGTTGCCATTCGGCACGTGACCGTAGTTATCAATCAGCCAGGCGAAGTTGTCCGCCATATGACGCAGCAGATCGTCGCGGCCCGCTTCGGCCAGTCCCAGCATGCTGAAGTAGGAGTCCCAGTAATACGTTTCACCAAAACGCCCGCCGGGCACCACGTAGGGCTTCGGCAGCGGCAGCAGGGAAGAATGCGGTAAATGCTGCTGCGGCATTTTGGTTAACACTGGCCACAGATCGTCAATATGTTCCGTCAGGGTTTTATCCGGATTGGAAACATAAAAACTCTCATTGACTTGCGGTAAATAAAAATGCTCGTGGACAAATTTTTCCAGGTCGAACTCCGCCGAGCGTTTACGGCGGCGATAGCGGATTAAAATATCCAGCGGATCGAATTTAGGCGCGCAGTCCGGAAACGTTTTGCTGTCGGCAAAAATACGTGACGTCTGCACGTGCTCAAACAGCTCCAGATAGCGATCGGCAGGCGTCAGCGCATCAGGCGCAGGCAGGCCTTCAATCAGCTCGGGTTCCGGCTCCGAATCCTGCATACCTTCGCGGATAAACTCGTGAGGATCGTATTGATACCCCAAATCAGCATGGGCTTCGTGTTCTCCGAAAGCTTGACGTTGCTGGTGGTTAGTATTAATAGCGGCCTCCTGAAATTGCCTGGTTGCTCAAAGGACAAATTATAGATCTCTGACCCGATGAGACAACAATGCGAAATATCTATGAACGTAATAAATCTTGTCGATTGATCGGCTATTTTAGGCTTTTTTCAGCGAATACAACGCCCTATATTTCAGGAATTGAAAGCAGTGTTTCAGATGAAGCTTTAAATAAATGAACAGATTTATCTGTAAATAAGAAAATCGTCAGTGATGACGGCAAAAAAGCGGGAAGAGGTTGATCATTTGATGGCAAACGAGACGGGGAAAAGAGGGTTTCTCGCCGCCCTCACCCCGGATTTCACCGCAGGTGAGGGCGCCATCAGCGCCTTACTTTGCCAGCGTGGCCTTAATTACCGCGGCGAACGGTGTGGTCGGGCGGCCAATGAGTTTGCTGAGCGTGTGGCTGTCGTCGAACAGGGCACCCTGAGCGGCACCGGCGTCGGAATCCGCCAGCAGTTCGGCCAGCGGCGCGGGTAAGCCGGCTCCGATCAGCGCCGCGCTGAATTCCGCAGGCGGCAGGTTAACGTACTCCACCTGTTCGCCGGACTGGCGGGCGATCTCCGCACTGAATTCTGCCAGCGTATAGCTGTCATCGCCGGCCAGTTCGTACACTTTGCCGGCCTGATCGTCACGACTGATCACCTCTGCCGCCGCGGCAGCATAATCCTCGCGCGCCGCCGACGCGATGCGCCCGTTGCCCACCGCGCCGATAAAGGCATGATGCGCTAACGCCGGTGCGATGCTGGCCGCATAGTTTTCGCTGTACCAGCCGTTACGCAGCAGGGCATAAGGGATGCCTGAAGCCTGCAGCAGCGCTTCGGTGGCGCGGTGTTCGACGCCCAGACCCAGCGGCGAGGTATCGGCATGCAGCAGACTGGTATACGCGATAAATGACACGCCCGCCGCTTTGGCGGCATCAATCACCGCCCGGTGCTGGGCTTCGCGCTGGCCTACTTCGCTGGAGGAGATCAGCAGCACTTTCTGCACGCCGGCAAAGGCGCCCTGCAGCGTCTGTGGCTGGTTGTAATCCGCGGTACGCAGCGCGACGCCGAGCGCCTGCAGGTCCTGCGCCTTTTCCGGTGAACGTACTACCGCGATGATCTCGCTGGCCGGTACTTTCTTCAGCAAGGCATTAATCACTAAACGGCCCAGTTGGCCAGTGGCTCCGGTTATCGCAATCATGGTGTTTTTCCTCAGGTTGAACTGGTATGGAAACAGCCTACGAGATAAACTAACTTTTAGTAAGTACTTACAGATTTGTTAGTTTGAGCGGAGTGATGTAAATGGCTGAAAACCTGAGTGATAAATTTTCCCGTGGTGAATTGCTCAATGTGAACTGCCCGTCACGTGAAGTGTTAAAACGGATTACCAGCCGCTGGAGTGTGCTGGTGTTACTGGCGCTGCGCGCTGAAACGCTGCGCTTCAGCGAACTGCGCCGCCGGATTGGTGGCATCAGTGAACGCATGCTGGCGCAGACGCTGCGCTACATGGAAGAAGATGGCTTCATTGAGCGTATCGCTTATGAAGTGGTGCCGCCGCACGTGGAGTACAGGTTGACGGCGCTGGGGCATGAGGTGGAAGGGCAGGTCATTGGCCTCGCCGACTGGCTGGAAAGCAATGTCCACCGCATCATTAAAGCGCCGCAGACAGCGTGAGTGCCGTCGCGGCGCGCCAGGCTCAGGCGTGCAAATATTTCTCAAACCAGCCGAGTGTGCGACCCCATGCCAGGTCGGCGGCGGCTTTGTCATAGCGTGGCGTTGAGTCGTTGTGAAAGCCGTGATTCACGCCGGGATAAATATACGCTTCATAGGTTTTGTGGCTGGCTTGCAGGGCGGCTTCATAAGCCGGCCAGCCTTCGTTGATGCCTTTATCCAGCGCGGCATAGTGCAGCAGCAGCGGCGCCTGAATGCGCGCCACATCTTCCGCTTTTGGCTGGCGGCCATAGAACGGCACGGCGCAGGCCAGCTCAGGAAACACCACTGCCGCCGCATTGGCCACGCCGCCGCCATAACAGAAGCCGGTGATGCCGACCTTGCCGTTCCCCTCGGGATGCTGCATCAGGAAATCGACCGCCGCGAAGAAATCGTTCATCAGTTTGGTCGGGTCGACTTTGGCCTGCATCGCACGGCCCTCTTCATCATTGCCCGGATAGCCGCCCAGCGAGCTTAAGCCATCCGGCGCCAGCGCAACATAGCCCGCTTTGGCGACCCGTCTCGCCACGTCTTCAATGTAAGGGTTCAGGCCGCGATTCTCGTGTACCACCACCACGGCACCCAGCTTGCCGCTGGCGTGAGTCGGGCGCACCCGATAAGCGCGTACCTCGCCATGTCCCTGGGGCGACGGGTAGTGAATGTATTCGGCGTTGATATCAGGATCGGTAAACGACACCTGCTCTGCCAGCGCATAATTGGGGCTCATGGCGCTGAGCAGGGTGGCTCCGGTCATGCCGGCGATGGTGAACTTCGCGGCCAGCGAGAGAAACTCGCGCTTGCTGATGCGACCGTGCGCATAGTAGTCATAAAGCTCAAGCAGTTCCTGGGGAAAATCCTGGGCGGTAAGACGGGTCATAACCTCTCCTTCGCTGATTAACCGGACTGTGCTGCTTTAACAAAGCACAGCCTGACGCCGCTGGCAAATGCCATGCCCCAGCGGGTTAATGCGCGATGGCTCACAGAATGTCACCGAAAGACAGCAAATTAATTTCTTTTTGGTCTATAAAAATTATCTTTTAATTAACAAAGTTTCTTTCTGGCGACTGTGCAGGAAATTTTACAGCGTAACGTGAAGGTGCGGTCCTCTGCCGTTTTGTCTGGCGCAGTAATTAACAGCTAAATTAGCCAGTTACCAGATTAACGCCTTTTCCTCTCGCTCTGCTTAATAACAAGATTGTCACAATAAATCACGGGCTTTAACCTTAACTTAGTGATTTTAAACAAGTAGTTTCTGGTGAAAACAATGATCGAAATCAAAAAATACTGTTATAGTTTTAGCCATTCCCACTGTTTCTTTTTGTTCTCGCCGCTTGCCTTACAATTGGCGTGAATCTCTTCCGACGTCACGAAATAATAATTTTGTGCGTCAAAATTGTTAATTATAAGTAAAAATTCGGTGTAATCTTGTGGCAAAGAGGTAAGCAATGTTTGGATTAGATGCCTTCCACCTGGCCAGGATTCAGTTCGCCTTTACTGTTTCCTTCCATATTATTTTCCCGGCCATCACCATCGGTCTCGCCAGTTTCCTGGCGGTGCTCGAAGGCATGTGGCTGAAAACCCGTAACGAGACCTATCGCGATCTCTACCACTTCTGGTCCAAAGTCTTTGCCGTTAACTTCGGTATGGGCGTGGTGTCCGGGCTGGTGATGGCGTACCAGTTTGGTACCAACTGGAGCGGTTTCTCGCAGTTTGCCGGCAGTATTACCGGTCCGCTGCTGACCTATGAAGTGCTCACCGCCTTCTTCCTTGAAGCGGGCTTCCTCGGCGTGATGCTGTTTGGCTGGAACCGCGTTGGGCCGGGCCTGCACTTCTTTGCCACCTGCATGGTTGCGCTCGGTACCATCATCTCGACCTTCTGGATCCTCGCGTCCAACAGCTGGATGCATACCCCGCAGGGCTACATCATAGAGAATGGCATCGTGGTGCCGCAGGACTGGTTCAGGATTGTCTTCAACCCGTCGTTCCCGTACCGCCTGTTCCATATGTCGGTGGCGGCCTTCCTCGCCAGCGCCTTCTTTGTTGGCGCGTCTGGCGCGTGGCATCTGCTGCGCGGTAACGACAACCCGGCAATCCGCAAAATGTTCTCTATGGCACTGTGGATGGCACTGATCGTTGCGCCGATTCAGGCGATGATCGGCGATGCGCACGGCCTGAATACCCTTGAGCATCAGCCGGCAAAAATTGCGGCGATTGAAGGCCACTGGGAAAACCCGCCGGGGGAAGCGACGCCGCTGATTCTGTTCGGTATTCCGGATATGGATGAAGAGCGCACCAAATATGCGCTGGAAGTGCCGTACCTTGGCAGCCTGATTTTGACCCACAGCCTGGACAAACAGGTCCCGGCGCTGAAGAGCTTCCCGAAAGAGGACCGCCCGAATTCGCTGGTGATCTTCTGGTCGTTCCGCGTGATGGTGGCGATGGGCCTGCTGATGATCACCCTCGGCGTGCTGAGCCTGTGGCTGCGTTACAAAAAGCGGCTGTATAACTCCCGGCCGTTCCTGTGGTTCGCCCTGCTGATGGGGCCGTCCGGCCTGATCGCCATTCTTGCCGGCTGGTTTACCACGGAAATTGGTCGTCAGCCATGGGTGGTGTACGGCGTGCAGCGCACCATTGATGCGGTGTCGGCGCATGGTGATTTGCATATGAGCATCAGCCTGCTGGCCTTCATCCTCGTCTATTCGTCAGTGTTTGGTGTCGGCTACGTTTACATGATGCGCCTGATCAAGAAAGGTCCGCTGACCGGCGAGGGTAAAGATGTGCGCCACGGTGGTCCGGGGCAGGATAAAACACCTGCGCGTCCGCTTTCTGCGGCCCATGAGAGTCTGAACGAACCGCAGGAGGGTAAATAAATGATCGATTTCTCCATTATCTGGTTCGCCATTATCGTGTTCGCCACCCTGATGTATATCGTGATGGATGGCTTCGATCTTGGCATCGGTATCCTGTTCCCGTTCAATAAAGATGCCGTTGAGCGCGACATGATGGTGAATACCGTTGCGCCGGTCTGGGATGGCAACGAAACCTGGCTGGTGCTGGGCGGTGCCGGTCTGTACGGTGCGTTCCCGCTGGCCTATTCGGTGATTGCCGATGCGCTGGCCATTCCGCTCACCGCGATGCTGATTGGCCTGATTTTCCGTGGCGTAGCGTTTGAGTTCCGCTTTAAGGCCACCGAAGAGCACCGCGCGTTCTGGGATAAATCGTTTATTGCCGGCTCGCTGCTGGCGACCTTCAGCCAGGGCGTTGCGGTCGGTGCGATTATCGACGGCTTCCCGGTGAAAGGGCGCGAGTTTGCCGGCTCGGCGCTGGACTGGCTGGCGCCGTTCCCGCTGTTCTGCGGCGTCGGTCTGGTGGTGGCATATGCGCTGCTGGGCTGTACCTGGCTGATCATGAAAACCGAGCATGAGCTGCACCGTAAGATGTCCGCGCTGGCGACGCCGCTGGTGATCGCGCTGCTGCTGATTGTCGGCATTATCAGCCTGTGGACGCCGTTCACCCACGATGCGATTGCGCACCGCTGGTTCAGCCGTCCTAACCTGTTCTGGTTCCTGCCGGTGCCGGTGCTAGTGCTGCTGTGTTCGTGGGGCATCGTGCGCGCCATTAAGCGTGAGGCGCACTACTCGCCGTTCCTGCTGACGCTGGCGCTGGTGTTTCTCGGCTTCTCCGGCCTTGGTATTAGCGTGTGGCCGCACATTATTCCGCCGTCGATCACCATCTGGGACGCCGCGTCACCGCCGCAGAGTCAGGCCTTTATGCTGGTCGGTAGCTTACTGATTATTCCGGTGATTCTGGGTTATACCTTCTGGAGTTACTACGTGTTCCGCGGAAAAATCAAAGCCGACGAAGGATACCACTGAGATGCAAACCGAGGTCAGCAATATGAACAACCCCACTGAAACGAAAGCCCCCTGGTGGAAGCGCGTGCTGTGGTTAGTAATCATCTACGGCGCAAGCGTGCTGGCACTGGGCGTGGTGGCATCACTGTTTCGTATGATGATGACGGCAGCGGGCATGCGTTCGCACTAAGTGGTCGATGAGGGCAGGCACGCCTGCCCGGTGTTATCGGTCGCCATAAATGGCGACCCAGCAAGGTGATGCACGATTTTCATAGGGTGCGCATTGATGCGCACCGATCATGTGTCGACACATCAGATTGACCAGCATTTGGTCGCCATTAATAGCGCCCCTGCGGATACGATTTACAGGGGGCGCATTAATGCGCACCGCTATGCGCAGGCAAATCACTGCTCAACGAGGCGATGCCGTTAAGACGATAAAAGGTTAGTCACCTAAGCAATTAATGCTTTTCGCGTCTCGCTGTCTTTACTCTTCCTTACGTTATCCATACGATTTTGTTATATTTATGTGACGGATTACGCAAAAGCACCGCCTTTCCCAACCCATTCAATTAAAAAAATGCTCAGCCTGAATCTGAAAAAACAGTACATCAACGATCTGGTGGACTGGATCGAGGCCAATCTGACCGACGAGCTCAACATCGATCTGATTACCCTGAAATCCGGTTACTCCAAGTGGCACATGCAGCGCATGTTCAAAGAGATGACCGGCCAGACGCTGGCCTCGTACACGCGCAAACGTCGCCTGACGCTCGCTGCCATGGCGCTGCGCCTGACCAGCATGCCGCTTATTGATATCGCCGTGCGGTTTGGCTTTGATAATCAGCAAAACTTTACCCGGGTGTTTAAAAGCCACTTCGCCATGACGCCAGGCGCTTATCGCCGCATTCCTGAGATGCAGATGAAAGACTTCCACAGCCGCATCTCAACCCAGCGGCAGTGGGTGAGTGCGCGCCTGGCAGAGAAGCCGGAGCTGAAGCTGTGCGGAGAAGTGATTGAGTGGGAGTGCCGCTTCGGCGAATACATTGACCACCACAATCACGTGGTGGCGCAGCATACGCGTGATTTCATCGCCTTCGCCGGCCAGCACGTACAGCGTGGCTGGCTCGGTTTCCAGTTCAGTCCGGGCGTCAACTCCAGCGATCGGCAGCATATCAGCCTGTTCCAGGCGCTGGAAAGCCAGTATGCCGACGTGCTGACCGGCAATGTACAGAACTGGACCGGTGAAAGCGGACTGTATGCAGAAATTGACTGGCACGGCGCGCCGGAAGAGATCAATGCGTTCACCGCAGAGGTGTACTACAACCATCTGCCTGCGCTCGGCGTGGCGCGGCGGCCGGGCAAGGACCTGATTAAGCTCGATCTGCGCTACAGCACGCCGGATCTGCTGCAGGGCACCTTTTACATTCCGGTTAAAGTCGGTTAATGCATAAATCGTGCGGTAAACTGTGATAAACCGCACGATTTTATAAATTCCTGTGCCTGAGTGGCGTAAAATCCTTCACCGAAACCTGACTGACCGTGGAAAACACTGTTTGCCACCTCTCAGGCTGGATCATCACCTGCATGCCTGGTCCATTCCGGACCGTTATAGTGAAAAGACAAAAAATTATGCGACTTCTACCGTTGTTACTTTCAACAGCGCTTGTGGCGTTTTCCGCGCTGGCAAGTGCCCAGATGGCTGAGCCTTTCTCACCGCCAGGCGGTCTGCATCCGCATCAGCCTCACTGCGCCCAGCATGAGATTGCCGGCGATAATGCGCTGCCACAGCAGCGTACGGATGACGTGACGCTGCTGACCTGCACGAACCACCAGGCCTGACGGCGCGCTACCTGCTTAACGACCAGCGCCGTATTGCGTCCGTCCGCTTTCAGCCCTCCCACCGCTGCAATACGCCCGGCCTGGCGAATAACTCGAAAATCCCGAGCAATAAACGAGACATAAGCTGCTTTTAACGAGGTGTTACAGCGGCTAAACTTCTCCACCAAATGTCTCTGCTCAGGAGGAGTTGTGAACAAACCCCGTAGTATTCGAAGCTTGCTGAAAAGCTTTATTGAAAGTGACGCCAGCAACGGCATGGTGCTGATTCTGGCGGCGGTGGCGGCGATGGTGCTGGCCAATAATGCCGCCACCGCGCAGGGCTATCAAAACCTGCTGGCGGAGCCGGTACAGATTCGCTTCGGCGTGCTGGATATCAGCAAAAACCTGCTGCTGTGGATTAACGATGCGCTGATGGCGCTGTTCTTTCTGCTGATTGGCCTCGAAGTGAAGCGCGAACTGATCAGCGGCGAGCTGGCCAGCCGCGATCGCGCGATCTTCCCGGTGATTGCTGCGCTGGGCGGCATGGTTGCGCCGGCGCTCATTTTCCTGCTGTTCAATCATGATAACGAAGTTGCCCGCAACGGCTGGGCCATCCCGACCGCCACCGACATCGCCTTTGCGCTCGGCGTGCTGGCGCTGCTCGGCAGCCGGGTACCGGCGGCGCTAAAAGTGTTCCTGATGGCGCTGGCGATCATTGATGACCTCGGTGCCATCGTGATTATTGCGCTGTTCTATACCAGCGATCTGTCAGTGCTGTCGCTGAGCGTGGCGGGCGGCGCTATCGTGCTGCTGGCGCTCCTCAATCGCTGCGGTGTGCGCAACATCGCAGTGTATATGCTGGTAGGCGTGGTGCTGTGGACCGCGGTGCTGAAGTCCGGCGTGCACGCCACGCTGGCGGGCGTCGTGGTGGGCTTCTTCGTACCGCTGGAGGAGAAAGAGGGTCACTCACCGGCTGAGCACCTGGCGCACGGACTGATGCCGTGGGTGAACTGGCTGATCCTGCCGCTGTTCGCGTTCGCCAACGCCGGCATCTCGCTCAGCGGCATCACCTTTGGCGATGTGCTGTCGCCTGAGCCGCTTGGCATTATCCTCGGTCTGCTGATTGGTAAACCGTTAGGTATCACGCTGTTCTGCTGGCTGGCGGTGAAGCTGCGGCTGGCGGCGTTGCCAGGCAGCACCACCATTCGCGACATTATGGCCATCGGCGTGCTGTGCGGTATCGGCTTTACCATGTCGATCTTCATCAGTTCGCTGGCGTTTGATGCCGCGCATGAACAGCTGGTGACGTTCTCGAAGCTGGGCATTCTTAGCGGTTCACTGCTGTCGGCGGTGATAGGTTACACGCTGCTGCGCATCAAACTGCGCTAATAAGGAGAGGCGCAAGCCTCCTTTATGGTATGAATCAGCTCAATTTTAATCATCTCTACTACTTCTGGCAGGTGTGCAAAACCGGTTCGGTGGTGCGCGCCGCTGAAGTGCTGTGCCTCACGCCGCAGACCGTAACCGGCCAAATCAAAGCGCTGGAAGAGCAGCTGGATGGCGTGCTGTTTCGCCGTCAGGGGCGCGGCCTGGTGCCCACCGAGCTGGGGCAGCTGGTGTTCCGCTATGCCGATCGCATGTTTATGCTCAGCCAGGAAATGCTTGATATCGTTAACTACCGCAAGGAGTCGCATCTGCTGTTTGATGTTGGCGTGGCGGATGCGCTGTCAAAACAGCTGGTGAGCAAGGTGCTGGAAACGGTGGTGATGGCCGGTGAGAAAATTCAGCTGCGCTGCTTTGAATCCACGCATGAAATGCTGCTGGAGCAGCTCAGCCAGCACAAGCTGGATATGATCCTCTCCGACTGCCCGATAGATTCAACCCAGCAGGCCGGGCTGTTTTCGGTCAAGCTCGGCGAATGTCCGGTTAGCTTCTGGTGTAATGCGCCACTGCCTGAGCTGCCGTTTCCGGCCTGTCTGGAGCAGCGGCGCCTGCTGCTGCCCGGCCGGCGTTCGATGTTGGGGCGCAAGCTGCTGAACTGGATCCACAGCCAGGGGTTACAGGTTGAGATTCTCGGTGAATTTGATGATGCGGCGCTGATGAAGGCGTTTGGCGCGCAGAATAATGCGATCTTTGTCGCACCGACGCTGTACGGGGATGATGTCTATCGTGACGATAGCGTGCGCGAGATCGGCAGGCTGGAGACGGTGATGGAGGAGTATCACGTTATTTTTGCCGGGCGCATGATTCAGCATCCGGCGGTGCAGAGCATTTGCCATCGCGACTTCAGCGCGCTGTTCAGCCACGGATCGCAGGCATAAAAAAACCGGCGAAGCGCCGGTTCTTTTAACAAAGCGATAAACAGACGGCGATTAAGCCAGTTTGTTGATCTGAGCAGTCAGATTTGCTTTATGACGTGCAGCTTTGTTTTTGTGGATCAGACCTTTAGCAGCCTGACGGTCCACGATTGGTTGCATTTCGTTGAATGCGTTCTGCGCAGCAGCTTTGTCGCCGGTTGCGATAGCCGCGTATACTTTCTTGATGAAAGTACGCATCATAGAACGATTGCTCGCGTTATGCTTGCGACGTTTCTCAGATGTTACGGCGCGTTTCTTAGCTGATTTGATATTAGCCAAGGTCCAACTCCCAAATGTGTTCTATATGGACAAATCAAAGGCCGAGGACTATGCCTTTTGCGCCTTCTTTTGTCAATGGATTTGTGCAATAAAGCGTCGTTTTAACCACGACACCCGCTTACGTAATTGATGGCGCAAGATTCTACCAGCAACACCGCGCTGAATACAGTATTTCGCAACAAAATTGTTGTGATGGGGCCGGAGCCGCCAGCCAGCGGGCGCCTGACGCTGAATCAGGCGCAGGAAAGGCACGCAGACGGGTTAACCTGAACGCTATTCAAGGGTATAATCCGCCGATTTCCACCGGTTTGAGTCAGCCATGAAGTTTATCCGCGGTATTTACAATCTGAAAGAGCAGCATCGCGGCTGCGTCCTGACCATTGGTAATTTTGACGGCGTGCATCGCGGCCACCAGGCGCTGATGGCGGAGTTAATTGCCGAAGGACGTAAACGCAACCTGCCGGTGGTGGTGATGCTGTTTGAGCCACAGCCGCTGGAGCTGTTTGCCGGCGACAAAGCGCCGGCGCGCCTGACGCGTCTGCGTGAAAAGCTCAAATACCTCGCACTGGCGGGCGTTGATGCCGTGGTGTGCGTGCGCTTCGATCGCCGTTTTGCGGCACACTCAGCACAAAGCTTTATCAGCGAACTGCTGGTCGACAAGCTCAATGTGAAATTCCTCGCAGTGGGGGATGATTTCCGCTTTGGCGCTGGTCGCCAGGGGGATTTCCTGTTATTACAGAAAGCCGGTGCGGAGTATGGCTTTGAGGTCATCAGCACCCAGACCTATTGTGATGGCGGCAAACGTATCAGCAGTACGGCGGTACGTCAGGCGCTGGCGCAGGACGATTTTGCTCAGGCGCAGCAGCTGCTCGGTCATCCGTTCAGTATTTCTGGCCGCGTGGTGCACGGTGATGCACTGGGACGCACCATTGGTTTCCCGACCGCCAATCTCCCGCTTCGTCGCACCGTGACGCCGGTAAAAGGTGTCTTTGCGGTTGAAGTGCTGGGGCTGGGCGAGCAGCCGATTCCCGGCGTGGCAAACATTGGTACGCGCCCGACGGTAAAAGGTCTGCGTCAGCAGCTTGAAGTTCACCTGCTCGACACACATATGAATCTTTATGGGCGCCACATTGAGGTGGTGCTGAAGCAGAAGATTCGCGACGAACAGCGTTTCGCTTCGCTGGACGCGCTGAAAGAACAAATTGCGAAAGATGTGGTGACGGCCCGCCAATTTTTTGGGCTAAAAACACCGGTTTAATGACCGAAATACGGAACCGAGAATCTGATGAGTGACTATAAATCTACCCTGAATTTGCCGGAAACGGGGTTCCCGATGCGTGGCGATCTGGCCAAACGCGAACCGGGAATGCTGCAACGTTGGTATGATGACAACCTGTACGGCATCATCCGCGCAGCCAAAAAAGGGAAAAAAACCTTTATCCTGCATGATGGCCCTCCGTATGCGAACGGCAGCATTCATATTGGTCACTCAGTTAACAAGATTCTGAAAGATATTATCGTTAAGTCGAAAGGCATGGCGGGCTTTGACTCGCCGTATGTTCCCGGCTGGGACTGCCACGGCTTACCGATTGAGCACAAAGTTGAGCAGATGATTGGCAAGCCGGGCGAGAAAGTCAGCGCAGCTGAATTCCGCGCAGCCTGCCGCAACTACGCGGCGGAGCAGGTTGAAGGCCAGAAGAAGGACTTCATCCGCCTTGGCGTGCTTGGCGACTGGGATCGTCCTTATCTGACCATGAATTTCCAGACCGAAGCCAACATCATTCGCGCGCTGGGCAAGATCATCGGTAATGGTCATCTGCACAAAGGCGCCAAGCCGGTGCACTGGTGCATGGACTGCCGTTCCGCGCTGGCGGAAGCGGAAGTGGAGTATTACGACAAAACCTCACCTTCTATCGACGTGATGTTTAACGCGCTGGACGCCGATGCGGTACGCGCGAAGTTTGGCGTTGCGGCGTCGGAAGGCCCGGTTTCACTGGTTATCTGGACCACCACGCCGTGGACCATGCCGGCAAACCGCGCCATCTCGCTGCATCCGGAATTCGACTACCAGCTGGTGCAGATTGCTGGCCGCAGCCTGATCCTCGCGAAAGATCTGGTGGAATCGGTGCTGAAACGCGCAGGCATCAGTGAGTGGCAGGTGCTGGGCGAATGCAAAGGCGCCGCGCTGGAGCTGCAGCTGTTCCAGCATCCGTTCCTCGAGCAGATCCAGTCGAAAGTGGTGCTGGGCGAGCACGTCACGCTGGAAGCCGGTACCGGTGCGGTGCACACCGCGCCAGGCCACGGTCCGGATGACTATGTGATCGGCCAGAAGTACGGCATCGAAACCGCTAACCCGGTCGGGCCGGACGGCGCGTATCTGCCGGGCACCTATCCAACCCTGGATGGCGTTAACGTATTTAAAGCCAACGACATGATCGTTGCGCTGCTGCAGGAGAAAGGTGCGCTGCTGCACGTGGAAAAACTGCTGCACAGCTATCCGCACTGCTGGCGTCATAAAACGCCAATCATCTTCCGTGCTACGCCGCAGTGGTTTATCAGCATGGATCAGAAAGGTCTGCGTGCGCAGTCGCTGAAAGAGATCAAGGGTGTGCAGTGGATCCCGGACTGGGGCCAGGCGCGTATCGAAGCGATGGTCGCTAACCGTCCGGACTGGTGCATCTCGCGTCAGCGCACCTGGGGCGTGCCGATGGCGCTGTTCGTCCATAAAGAGAGCGAGCAGCTGCACCCGGATACGCTGGAGCTGATGGAGAAAGTGGCGCAGCGCGTCGAGCAGGACGGTATTCAGGCGTGGTGGGATCTCGATCCGCGCGATCTGATGGGCGATGACGCCGATCACTACGTCAAAGTGCCGGATACCCTCGACGTCTGGTTTGACTCCGGATCGACCAGCTTCTCGGTGGTGGATGCGCGTCCGGAATTTGACGGGCACGCACCGGATATGTATCTGGAAGGCTCGGATCAGCATCGCGGCTGGTTCATGTCGTCGCTGATGATCTCCACGGCGATGAAAGGCAAAGCGCCTTACCGTCAGGTACTGACCCACGGCTTCACCGTCGACGGTCAGGGCCGCAAAATGTCGAAATCCATCGGCAACACCGTGGCACCGCAGGATGTGATGGACAAGCTGGGCGCGGATATTCTGCGTCTGTGGGTGGCCTCAACCGACTACTCCGGTGAGATGGCGGTATCCGATGAAATCCTGAAACGGGCCGCCGACAGCTATCGCCGTATCCGTAACACCGCGCGCTTCCTGCTGGCGAACCTTGCAGGCTTCAACCCGGCGACCGACTGCGTCAGCCCGGAAGAGATGGTGGTAGTGGATCGCTGGGCCGTAGGCCGTGCGCTGGCGGCACAGCAGGACATCGTGCAGTCGTACGAGAACTACGATTTCCACGAAGTGGTGCAGCGTCTGATGCACTTCTGCTCCATCGAGATGGGCTCGTTCTATCTCGACGTGATCAAAGATCGTCAGTACACCGCGAAGGGCGACAGCCTGGCGCGTCGCAGCTGCCAGACCGCGCTGTGGCATATCGCTGAAGCGCTAGTGCGCTGGATGGCGCCGATCATGTCGTTCACCGCGGATGAGATCTGGGGCTATCTGCCTGGCGAGCGTCCACAGTACGTGTTCACCGAAGAGTGGTATCAGGGCCTGTTTGGTCTGGCGCAGGATGAAGCGCTGAACGATGCGTACTGGGCAGAACTGCTGAAAGTGCGCGGTGAAGTGAACAAGGTGATTGAGCAGGCGCGCAGCGACAAACGCATCGGCGGCGCACTCGAAGCCACCGTCACGCTGTACGCCGATCCGGAACTGGCGGCGAAGCTGCAGGCGCTGGGCGATGAGCTGCGTTTCGTGCTGCTGACCTCGGGCGCGACCGTGGCGGATTACGTGACGGCCAGCGACGAAGCGCAGCAGAGCGAACTGTTAAAAGGTCTGAAAATCGCGCTGCATAAAGCAGAAGGCGAGAAATGCCCGCGCTGCTGGCATTACACTACTGACGTCGGCCAGAATCCGGAGCATGCTGCGGTGTGTGGACGTTGCTACACCAACGTAGCCGGAAACGGTGAAGTGCGGAAATTTGCCTGATGAGTAAACTGTGCTCAACCGGACTGCGCTGGGTATGGCTGGTGCTGGTGGTGATCGTGGTCGATTTTGCCAGCAAGCAGTGGGTCATGAACAACATGATGCTGCATGAAACCCAGCCGCTGATGCCGTTCCTGAATCTGTTCTACGCGCACAACTATGGCGCGGCGTTCAGCTTCCTGGCAGACAAAGGCGGCTGGCAGCGCTGGTTCTTTGCCGGTATCGCCATCGCCATTGTGGTGTCGCTGCTGGTGATGATGTATCGCAATCGCGCCAGCAATAAATTAACCAACATTGCCTACGCGCTGATTATCGGCGGGGCGCTGGGTAACCTGTTTGATCGTGCCTGGCATGGCTTTGTGGTCGACTTTATCGACTTCTATATCGGTGACTGGCACTTCGCCACCTTTAACATTGCCGACTGCGGTATCTGCATCGGTGCGGCGCTGGTAGTGCTGGAGGGCTTTCTGAGCCCGAAAGGCAAACAGGTCACGAATAAATAAGGGTAACAGATGACAGACATCGTTCAGCGCGACAGCGCGCTGCTGGTGCATTTTACACTGAAGCTGGAGGATGGCTCGACGGCTGAATCCACGCGCGCCAACGGCAAGCCTGCGCTGTTCCGTCTGGGAGATGGCAGCCTGTCGGCGGCGCTGGAGCAGGAGTTGGTCGGGCGTAAAGTGGGCGATCAGCACGCCTTTACGCTCGAGCCGGAAGACGCCTTTGGCGCTGCCAGCCCGGATCTGATCCAGTACTTCTCGCGCCGTGATTTCATCGACGCGGGCGAGCCGGAAGTCGGTGCCATCATGCTGTTCAGCGGCATGGGCGGCAGCGAGATGCCGGGCGTGATTCGTGAAATTTCCGGTGACTCGATTACCGTCGATTTCAACCATCCGCTGGCGGGTCAGCGCATTAAATTTGAGATTGAAGTGCTGGAGATCGATCCGGTGCTGGAGGCCAGCGATGCAAATCCTGTTAGCTAACCCACGCGGTTTCTGTGCAGGCGTCGACCGCGCTATCAGCATTGTCGAGCGGGCGCTGGAGATGTATGGCGCGCCAATTTACGTGCGCCATGAAGTGGTGCATAACCGCTACGTGGTCAGCAGTCTGCGCGAGCGCGGTGCGATCTTCATTGAAGAGATCAGTGAAGTACCGGACAACGCCATCCTGATTTTCTCGGCACACGGCGTTTCCCAGGCCGTGCGGGCCGAAGCGAAAGCGCGCAGCCTCACTATGCTGTTTGACGCCACCTGTCCGCTGGTGACCAAGGTGCATATGGAAGTGGCGCGTGCCAGCCGTAAAGGTGTGGAAGCGATTCTCATCGGCCACGCCGGCCATCCGGAAGTGGAAGGCACCATGGGCCAGTACAGCAACCCGAACGGCGGTATGTATCTGGTGGAGTCGCCTGAGGATGTGTTTAAGCTGCAGGTAAAAGATGAAAACAACCTGTGCTTTATGACGCAGACCACGCTGTCGGTGGATGATACCTCGGACGTGATCGATGCGCTGCGTCAGCGTTTCCCGGCAATCATTGGACCGCGTAAGGATGATATCTGCTACGCCACCACCAACCGCCAGGAAGCGGTGCGCGTGCTGGCGCAGGATGCGGAGGTGGTTCTGGTGGTCGGCTCGAAAAACTCCTCCAACTCGAATCGTCTGGCGGAGCTGGCGCAGCGTGCCGGCAAGCTGGCGAAGCTGATTGATTCTGCGGATGATATTCAGGAAGAGTGGGTCAAAGGCGTGCAGTGTATCGGCGTTACCGCCGGCGCTTCGGCTCCGGATATTCTGGTGCAGCAGGTGATTCAGCGCCTGCGTGAGCTGGGCGGCGAAGCGGCGATTGAGCTGATTGGCCGTGAAGAGAATATCGTGTTTGAAGTGCCGAAAGAGCTGCGCGTCGACGTACGCAACGTGCAGTAAGCACTTCAATTTGCTGACAGAAACAGGCCGACAATGTTCGGCCTTTTCTTTATCCTTTATCACCTCAGCCGTGACTTCCAGCGGGCGGGATTGCTTTTACTGATAATCTATCGCGGCTGGCCTAAAATTCTTATTATCCCGTTATTATTGTGGCGTGACTGTTATCTGACCGTTAACCTGTTTACGCTTTGCATGCATAGTTTTGTATCAGGAATGAATAAATATGAGTGAAATCCGCATTGCTATTGTTGGTGCGCCGGGTCGCATGGGACGCAATCTGATTCAGGCCGCACAGCAGGCGGAAGGCGTGGTGTTAGGCGCGGCGCTGGCGCGCAGCGGTTCCTCGCTGCTGGGGGCGGATGCCGGTGAACTGGCGGGAATCGGCAAAACCGGCGTACGGGTGACCGACGATCTGCGGCAGGTGGTGAATGATTTCGATGTGCTGATCGATTTCACCCGTCCGGAAGGCACGCTGGAATATCTGGCGTTCTGCCGTCAGCATCAAAAAGCGATGGTGATTGGCACCACCGGTTTTGATGAAGCCGGTAAGGCAGCCATCCGTGAAGCGGCTGAAGAGATTGGCATCGTGTTTGCCGCGAACTTCAGCGTCGGCGTCAATCTGGTGCTTAACCTGTTACAGCAGGCGGCAAAAGTGATGGGCGACTATGCGGATATCGAGATTGTGGAAGCGCATCACCGCCACAAAGTGGATGCGCCATCAGGCACAGCGCTGGCGATGGGAGAGGCGATTGCCGACGCCATGCACTGGAAGCTGGATGAGCACGCGGTTTACGCGCGCGAAGGCCATACCGGCGAGCGCAAGGCGCAAACCATCGGCTTTGCCACCGTGCGCGCGGGCGATATTGTCGGTGAGCACACCGCGATGTTTGCGGATATCGGCGAGCGCGTAGAGATTACGCACAAGGCTTCCAGCCGCATGACCTTCGCCAATGGGGCCGTTAAGGCTGCTGCATGGCTAAAAGATAAGAAATCTGGCCTTTATGATATGCGTGATGTGCTGGATTTATCGATGTTGTGAGTGTTGTGAACCATCGTGATGTGGTTATTTCAATCGGTAAGATATTGATTGAACAGGGCAATGTTTTCATTGCCCTTTATTTTATCTGTAAAATGGCGATCTGATTGTCATTTTTGTTTGTGGTTCTTATTTTTATGATTTATCTGCACGTTTTTTCATGTTGAGTGGCTTTTTTTGACCATTTGGTCAAAAATTTACGCAGTTGGCCGGTGTTTTGCCATTAATTGCGTCAGGCAACCGATTATTTATCGGAGATCTCTCACTATTTTGTCGCCTTGCTTCACTTTTAACATTCAGTAGCCCGAAATATACAAAAAAATAACCGCTCAGGGTAGACAATCACCAGGTCGATCATTAGAATGCGCGCAATTTGCCAAAAATCGAGCGGTCAGGCGGTTTTTGCATTGATTCAGCGCATCATTTTGAATTAATATGCAGATATTGTGACTGTTTATTCCCTGGAGGATGTTTTGATTAAGTCAGCGCTCTTGGTTCTGGAAGACGGAACCCAATTCCACGGTCGGGCCATCGGGGCAACGGGATCGGCAGTGGGGGAGGTCGTTTTCAATACGTCAATGACCGGTTATCAAGAAATCCTCACTGATCCTTCCTATTCCCGCCAGATCGTCACCCTCACTTATCCTCATATCGGCAACGTTGGTGCCAATGCCGCCGATGAAGAATCCAGTCAAATCCATGCTCAGGGCCTCGTCATCCGCGATCTGCCGCTGATTACCAGCAACTTCCGCAGCGAAGAGAGCCTGTCAGCTTATCTGCAGCGCAACAATATTGTCGGTATCGCCGATATCGATACGCGCAAACTGACGCGCCTGCTGCGTGAGAAAGGGGCACTGAACGGCTGCATCATCGCCGGCGACAGTCCGGATGCGGCGCTGGCGCTACAGAAAGCCCAGGCGTTCCCGGGCCTGAAAGGCATGGACCTGGCGAAAGAAGTGACCACGGCGGAAACCTACGCGTGGCAGCAGGGGAGCTGGGCGCTGAAAGGCGGCCTGCCCGAGCAGCAAAGCGCTGACGCGCTGCCGTTCCACGTGGTGGCTTATGACTACGGCGCCAAGCGCAACATTCTGCGCATGCTGGTGGATCGCGGCTGTCGCCTGACGGTTGTCCCGGCGCAAACGCCGGCTGATGAGGTGCTGGCGCTGAATCCGGACGGGATTTTCCTGTCAAATGGCCCTGGCGACCCGGAGCCGTGCGACTACGCCATCAGCGCGATTCAGGCTTTCCTGAAAACCGACATTCCGGTGTTTGGTATCTGCCTTGGCCATCAGCTGCTGGCGCTGGCCAGCGGTGCGAAAACCGTGAAGATGAAGCTTGGCCATCACGGTGGCAACCATCCGGTGAAAGATCTCGATAACAACACCGTGATGATCACCGCGCAGAACCACGGTTTTGCCGTCGATAAAACCAACCTGCCGGCTAACCTGCGTGTGACCCATGTTTCCCTGTTTGACCAGACCGTACAGGGCATTCACCGCACCGACAAACCGGCGTTCAGCTTCCAGGGACATCCGGAAGCCAGCCCAGGCCCGCACGATGCGGCGCCGCTGTTCGATCACTTTATCGAACTGATCGAAGCTTACCGTTCTAACGCGAAGTAATCAGGAGCCCACGATGCCAAAACGTACTGACATAAAATCTATCCTGATCCTTGGCGCTGGCCCGATTGTGATTGGCCAGGCATGTGAATTCGACTATTCAGGTGCGCAGGCGTGTAAAGCGCTGCGTGAAGAGGGTTACCGCGTCATTCTGGTGAACTCTAACCCGGCCACCATCATGACTGACCCGGAAATGGCGGATGCGACCTACATCGAGCCTATCCACTGGGAAGTGGTGCGTAAAATCATTGAGAAAGAGCGCCCGGATGCCGTGCTGCCGACCATGGGTGGCCAGACCGCGCTGAACTGCGCGCTGGAGCTGGAGCGCCAGGGCGTGCTGGCCGAGTTTGGCGTGACCATGATTGGTGCCACCGCCGATGCGATTGATAAAGCTGAAGACCGTCGCCGCTTCGACGTGGCGATGAAGAGCATCGGTCTGGATACCGCACGTTCCGGTATCGCGCACACCATGGAAGAAGCGCTGGCGGTAGCGGAAGAGGTCGGTTTCCCGTGCATCATTCGTCCGTCGTTTACCATGGGCGGCACCGGTGGCGGTATCGCTTACAACCGCGAAGAGTTTGAAGAGATTTGCGAGCGCGGCCTCGATCTGTCGCCAACCAATGAGCTGCTGATTGATGAGTCGCTGATTGGCTGGAAAGAGTACGAGATGGAAGTGGTGCGTGATAAAAACGACAACTGCATCATCGTCTGCTCGATCGAAAACTTTGACGCGATGGGGATTCACACCGGTGACTCCATCACCGTGGCGCCTGCCCAAACGCTGACGGATAAAGAGTATCAAATCATGCGTAACGCCTCGCTGGCGGTACTGCGTGAAATCGGTGTCGAAACCGGCGGTTCCAACGTCCAGTTCTCGGTGAACCCGAAAGATGGCCGCCTGATCGTCATTGAGATGAACCCGCGTGTGTCGCGTTCTTCAGCGCTGGCCTCGAAAGCGACCGGCTTCCCGATTGCCAAAGTCGCGGCCAAGCTGGCGGTGGGCTTTACCCTCGATGAACTGATGAACGACATCACCGGTGGCCGTACGCCGGCCTCGTTCGAGCCGTCCATCGACTACGTCGTCACCAAGATTCCCCGCTTCAACTTCGAGAAGTTTGCCGGTGCCAATGATCGTCTGACCACGCAGATGAAGTCGGTCGGTGAAGTGATGGCGATTGGCCGCACGTTCCAGGAATCGATGCAGAAAGCGCTGCGCGGTCTGGAAGTGGGCGCCAGCGGTTTCGACCCGAAAGTGGATCTGGATGATGGCGAAGCCCTGACCCGTATCCGCCGCGAGCTGAAAGATGCCGGCTCTGATCGCATCTGGTATATCGCTGATGCGTTCCGTGCCGGCATGTCAGTCGATGGCGTGTTCAACCTGACCAACGTTGACCGCTGGTTCCTGGTGCAGATTGAAGAACTGGTGCGCCTGGAAGAGCAGGTGGCGCGCGAAGGTGTCAACTCGCTGAGCGCGGATTTCCTGCGTGCGCTGAAGCGTAAAGGCTTTGCCGATGTGCGTCTGGCAACGCTGGCCGGTGTGGCGGAAAGTGAAATCCGCAAGCTGCGTCATCAGTTCAACCTGCATCCGGTTTACAAGCGCGTGGATACCTGTGCGGCAGAGTTCGCCACGGACACCGCCTACATGTACTCCACCTATGAAGAAGAGTGCGAAGCCAATCCTAATCAGGATCGCGACAAAATCATGATTCTGGGCGGCGGGCCAAACCGTATCGGTCAGGGCATTGAGTTCGATTACTGCTGCGTGCATGCGGCGCTGGCGCTGCGTGAAGACGGTTACGAAACCATCATGGTCAACTGTAACCCGGAAACCGTGTCAACTGATTACGACACCTCAGACCGTCTCTACTTCGAGCCGGTAACGCTGGAAGACGTGCTGGAGATCGTGCGCATCGAGCAGCCAAAAGGCGTTATCGTGCAGTACGGTGGCCAGACACCGCTGAAGCTGGCGCGCGCGCTGGAAGCGGCTGGCGTGCCGGTGATTGGTACCAGCCCGGATGCCATTGACCGCGCGGAAGACCGTGAGCGTTTCCAGCAGGCGGTGGATCGCCTGAAACTGAAACAGCCGGCTAACGCCACGGTGGCGACGCTGGAACAGGCGGTAGAGAAAGCCGCAGGGATTGGCTATCCGCTGGTGGTGCGTCCTTCCTACGTGCTGGGCGGCCGGGCGATGGAAATCGTCTATGACGAAGTGGATCTTAAGCGCTACTTCCAGACTGCGGTGTCCGTGTCCAACGATGCGCCAGTGCTGCTGGATCGCTTCCTCGATGACGCGGTGGAAGTGGACGTCGATGCGATTTGCGACGGCGAACGCGTGCTGATTGGCGGCATCATGGAACACATTGAGCAGGCGGGCGTGCACTCCGGTGACTCGGCCTGTTCGCTGCCGGCGTACACCCTGAGCACTGAGATTCAGAACGTGATGCGCCAGCAGGTGGAAAAGCTGGCGTTCGAACTCAACGTACGTGGTCTGATGAACGTGCAGTTTGCGGTCAAGGACAACGAAGTTTACCTGATTGAGGTGAACCCACGTGCCGCGCGTACCGTGCCGTTTGTCTCCAAAGCCACCGGCGTGCCGCTGGCGAAAGTGGCTGCGCGCGTGATGGCTGGCAAAACCCTGGCTGAACAGGGCGTGACCGAAGAGGTGATTCCGCCGTACTACTCGGTGAAAGAAGTGGTGCTGCCGTTCAACAAATTCCCGGGCGTGGACCCGATTCTTGGTCCGGAAATGCGTTCGACTGGTGAAGTGATGGGCGTGGGCCGCACCTTCGCGGAAGCATTCAGCAAAGCTATGCTGGGCGCGCAGAGCAATATGAAGAAGCAGGGGCGTGCGCTGCTGTCGGTGCGTGAAGGCGACAAGAAACGTATTGTTGACCTGGCCGCGAAGCTGCAGAAGTTTGGCTTCGAGCTGGATGCGACGCACGGTACCGCCGTGGTGCTGGGTGAAGCCGGCATCAATCCGCGCCTGGTGAACAAGGTGCACGAAGGGCGTCCGCACATTCAGGATCGCCTGAAGAACGGTGAGTACACCTACATCGTCAACACCACCGCAGGACGCCAGGCGATTGAGGATTCGAAACTGATTCGCCGCAGCGCGCTGCAGTACAAAGTGCATTACGACACCACGCTGAACGGTGGTTTTGCTACCGCGATGGCGCTGAATGCGGATCCGACCGAAAAAGTGATTTCGGTGCAGGAAATGCACGCGCAGATTAAAGGCTAAACCGCCTGCTCTGTGACTAAACGGCCCCGCGCGGGCCGTTTTTTTTGGCCTGTTTTGCCTGTGCTGCATAAGGTTATACGTTACAAATCTATTGATTTGACATAATTTTTATCAGTTGATGCGAAACCAGTTACATTCAGGCGCATCCGCACAAAATTATAAATACCTCTCCGCTAAGCGCACCGTACTATTCCGCTGCTCAATCATAGAGCGCTCACCTTTACGGGATATAAAAATGAAAATGCGTGCTTTCACTCTCAGCGCAGTGGCTGCGTTACTTGTTGCTGCACCTCTCGCCAGTCAGGCGGAAATCACCCTGCTGAAGCAGGATCCGCAGGCCGGCGATCCGCTTAGCCGTCTCGATTTCAAAGTGGGCGGCAGTATTCGTCCGCAGTATCTGCATCAGAACGGGGTTAACGATAAATCTTATAAGCGTAACGGCTACGACGGCGGTTCACGTTTCCGCTTCAGCGCCAACTACTACCTGTTTGACGATGTCAGCTGGGTGGGTTACTACGAGCTGGGCGTTAACTTCCCTGCCTGGTGGGGCTGGGATAACCACTATGCGGACGGTGCCCACAACACCACGCGTCGCCAGCTGTATACCGGTTTCAAAAGCGCATCGCTGGGCGAGCTCTATTTTGGCCAGCAGAACAGCGTTTATTACGATGTCGTCGGCGCTAAAACCGATATCTGGGACTACGATATGCTGGCCCAGGCACCGGGCAACGGCATCAACGGTGACTACGACGGATCTTACCGCTCGCGCAAGATGCTGAAGTATAAAAACACCTTTGGCGATGCGGATGTCTATGCCGCTTATCTGTTTGAAGATGACGACTATCTGCCGGGCAACGGCCTGCGCTACAAGCGCAAGGGCGGCGGTTCGCTGGGTGTGAACTATCACATCACCAAAGATCTGGCGTGGGGCACCGCGTGGAACTACACCCGCGCGGATATCCGCAATCCGGGCAATGGCGACAGCAAGCGTTACGACCAGAATATCTACGGCACCGCGCTGAGCTGGACGCCGGACAACTGGACGCTGTCCGCCGGTGCGGGCTGGTATGAGAACTTCTCGCCAACTAAACGCAACACCGTTAACAACTACTTCGCGGATGATGCGTGGGGCGTTGAATACTTCGCCGGTTATAAATTCCCGATCGGCCAGTATGCTGTGAAGAGCATCCAGCCGTACTTCATGGGCGATCGCCTGGAGTTCGTCAACGGACGTAACTACAAGCGTATCGATAACGGCGTGGGCGTCAGCGCGCAGCTCGACTACGGTTTCCGCGTCGACTACGAGTACGTGATCACCTCCAGTACCGATAAATCTCTGGGCAACGTTAATCTGGTGCGCCTGCGCTACGATTTCTGATGCGTAAATCAACGGCTCCTGCGGGAGCCGTTTTTTTTGGGCGGGCACAGTGCGCTTTTCTTTACACAGCGCGCGGTCAGCGCGGAGCATCACCCTGAGTTGTAGCGCCTTCACCGCGAATTCTGGCGGCTCTTTCCGCTAACGGCCGCAAAGCCGGAGTAAAACTCTGTCGGTCAGACAAAACGCCGAGCCAAGCGGGCTTTACGTAAATAGCACGGTCGTCCTATCGACGAAAGTTTCACCTTTACGTATCATTGCGCCAATTTTTTTCCTGTAGGTCTTTTAACATGATTAGTTTGATCGCGGCACTGGCAGCAGATCGTATTATTGGCATGGAAAACGCCATGCCATGGCACCTGCCTGCCGACCTCGCGTGGTTCAAGCGCAACACGCTGAACAAACCGGTGATTATGGGCCGTCTGACCTTTGAATCGATTGGTCGCCCGTTACCGGGACGCCTGAATATTGTGGTCAGCAGCCAGCCCGGCAACCATGACGGCGTGACCTGGGTAACGTCGCCGGAAGAGGCAATTGCCGCAGCGGGTGAGGCAGAAGAGATCATGGTGATTGGTGGTGGCCGGATTTATGCGCAGATGCTGGCGCGCGCCGATCGTCTCTATCTGACGCATATCGATGCGGAAGTGGAAGGCGACACCCAGTTCCCGGATTACGAGCCGGACGAGTGGCAGTCGACGTTCAGTGAGTTCCACGATGCTGATGCGCAGAATTCGCACAGTTACTGCTTTGAGATTCTGGATCGCCGCCGTTGAGAGTGGCCTGCTGCGCATGAATGCGCACCTTACAACGACAGGGATCAATCGCTGTTTATACATTCCAGGTGCGCATAAATGCGCACCCTACAATGGCAGGGATCAATTGCTGTTTATGATGCGATAAAATTGTGCGATATCAGGCTGATGGCTGTCACGGTACAGATGGTCGCTGTAGGGTCGCCATTTATGGCGACCGAAAAAAAGCCCCGCTAACATCGCGGGGCTTTTTGTTTACTGCATATCGCTCAGGGGGGAGGGCGCATTCACCGCGCTTTCCGCCATGGCCTGGTCACGGTTCGAGACCTGGGTGTAATACTGGCCGCTCTCCCAGTGCAGCAGGGTCAGCGTTCCGCCCCAGCAGCAGCCGGTGTCGAGCCCGATCACATGCTCTGGCGTGCCTTTTCCTTCCAGCGAAGCCCAGTGACCAAAGATTTGCGTATAATCGCTGCTGATTTTGCCGGGCACCTGGAACCACGGTTTCAGCGGCGGCGGCGCTGAGGCGGGTGCCTCTTTGCAGATCATATCGAGCTGACCATTAGGGAAACAGAAGCGCATGCGCGTCAGCGCATTGGTGCTAAAACGCAGGCGCGCCAGTCCGCTCAGTTCCGGTGTCCAGTTGTTCGGCATGTCGCCATACATGGCATCGAGAAACAGCGGATAGCTGTCGCTGGATAAGACCGCCTCAACTTCGCGCGCGCACTGCTGTGCCGTCTCCAGATCCCACTGCGGCGTAATGCCAGCATGCGCCATCAGCAGCTTTTTCTCTTCATCTACCTGCAGCAGCGGCTGGCGACGCAGCCAGTTAATCAGCTCGTCGGCATCGTCCGCTTCCAGCAGGGGCGTCAGGCGATCCTTGGGCTTGTTACGGCTGATACCGGCATACACTGCCAGCAAATGCAGGTCATGGTTGCCCAGCACCATGCGCACACAGTCTCCGAGCGACCTGACGTAGCGCAGTACCTCAAGCGAACCCGGACCGCGCGCCACCAGGTCGCCGGTCAGCCATAGCTCGTCCTGCTGCGCATCAAAATTGACCTGCGCCAGCAGCGCACGTAATTCGTCATAACAGCCGTGAATATCGCCAATCAGGTATGTACTCATTAAGTCAGTCCGATGAAAACGCGCCGCCCGGACTGGCCGGGCGGAGGAGGAATTAGTGAATGTGGGTTTGCACCGCGAGGCGGAACACCGGAATCTCCACGTGGAAGGTCTCGCCCTCTTCGTCGATCATCACATAGTGTCCCTGCATGGTGCCCATCGGCGTTTCCAGAACCGCACCGCTGGTGTACTGAAACTCATTGCCGGGCGCGATATGCGGCTGCTCACCGACCACGCCTTCACCCTGCACTTCGGTCTCGCGCCCGTTGCCATTGGTGATCAGCCAGTAGCGGCTGCGCAGCTGCACGCTGTTGCGCCCGAGGTTACGGATGGTGATGGTGTAGGCAAACACGTAGCGATCCTCATCGGGAGAGGATTGCGATTCCACATACTGACTCAGTACCTGAACACAAACGCGGGCCAGTTCACTCATGCACTCAGTTCTCCGCAGATTCAGCCTGATGATTGCCCAGCCAGTTTGCCAGCTGGCAATACTGCGCCACGGTGACATTTTCTGCCCGCAGCGAGGCGTCGATGTTGAGTTCATCCAGCGCACCGGCCGTGAACAGGTGTCCCAGGCTGTTACGCAGGGTTTTGCGTCGCTGACCAAACGCTTCGGTGGTGATACGGCTCAGTAAACGCACATCGCTGACCGGATACGGTGGCTGGGTAAAGGGCACCAGACGCACCACCGCCGAATCCACTTTCGGTGGCGGGGTGAACGATTGTGGTGGCACTTCCAGCACCGGAATCACCTGACAATAATATTGCGCCATCACGCTGAGACGCCCGTAAGCTTTGCTGCCCGGGCCGGCTACCAGACGGTTAACCACCTCTTTCTGCAGCATGAAGTGCATATCTTTAATCGAACCAGTATAGCTGAAAAGGTGGAACATCAGCGGCGTCGAGATGTTGTAAGGCAGGTTGCCAAACACGCGCAGCGGCTGACCCTGCTCCTTTGACAGCGCGGAGAAGTCGAAGGTCATCGCATCCTGCTGATAAATCGTCAGCTTAGGACCGAGGAACGGATGCGTCTGCAAACGCGCGGCAAGGTCGCGGTCCAGCTCGACGACAGTCAGCGCATCAAGACGCTCGCCCACCGGCTCGGTTAACGCACCCAGCCCTGGGCCAATCTCCACCATGGCTTCACCCTTTTGCGGATGAATAGCGGAGACGATGCTGTCGATAATGTACTGATCGTTCAGGAAGTTCTGCCCGAAACGTTTACGGGCGTAGTGCCCCTGATGGACGCGATTATTCATTACTGCTCTTGATCATAGTGATGGCGAGGTTAAGCGCCGTAATAAAGCTGCCCGGCTCTGCGCTGCCCAGACCGGCGAGTTCCAGCGCGGTGCCGTGGTCAACAGAGGTACGGATAAATGGCAGGCCGAGGGTGATATTCACCGCGCGACCAAATCCCTGAAATTTTAGCACCGGCAGGCCCTGGTCGTGATACATCGCCAGCACCGCATCAGCGTGCTGCAGATATTTCGGCTGAAACAGTGTATCCGCCGGTAACGGACCGGTGAGCTGCAGGCCCTGCTGGCGCAGTTCGTCGAGCGCCGGAATGATGGTATCGATCTCTTCCCGGCCCATATGACCGCTTTCGCCAGCATGCGGGTTGAGCCCGCAGACAAAGATATGCGGCTGCGGAATGCCAAACTTACGCTGCAAATCCTGATGCAGGATGGTGATCACTTCATGCAGGCTGTCACGGGTGATGGCGTCCGCGACATCTTTCAGCGGCAGATGCGTGGTGGCCAGCGCCACGCGCAACGCTTCGGTCGCCAGCATCATCACCACGCGATCGCCACCGGCGCGCTCAGCAAAGAACTCGGTGTGGCCGGTGAAGGGGATGCCGGCGTCATTGATCACGCCTTTGTGCACCGGACCGGTTACCAGCGCGGCAAACTCGCCGCTGAGGCAGCCGTCGCAGGCGCGGGCCAGCGTCTCCAGTACGTAATGACCGTTGGCGACCGTCAGTTCGCCGGCGGTCACCGGCTGCGCCGTCGCGATGGGCAGCAGCGTCAGCGTACCGGCCTGCTGCGGCTGTGGTGCCACGCCGGGCTGATAGTCACGCAGCGTCAGCGGCAAACCCAGTTGAGCCGCGCGCTGGCGCAGCACGTCGCCGTCTGCGCACACCACCAGCTCAACCGGCCAGTCACGCTGAGCCAGCGCAACGGCGAGATCGGGACCAATCCCGGCGGGTTCGCCGGGCGTGATCGCCACACGATAATTACTGACCATTGCCATCCAGAATCTTCACGTAAGCACTGGCGCGCTGTTCCTGCATCCAGGTTTGCGCTTCTTCGGCAAACTTACGGTTGAACAGCAGACGGTACGCGCGCTCTTTCTGCGCGGCATCGGTTTTATCCACCTGACGGGTATCCAGCAGCTGAATCAGGTGCCAGCCGAAGGAGGAGTGCACCGGCGCACTGACCTGGCCTTTCTGCAGCTTCAGCAGCGCATCACGGAACGCCGGATCGTAGATTTCCGGTGACGCCCAGCCGAGGTCGCCGCCCTGGTTCGCGGAACCCGGATCGTCGGAGAACTGTTTCGCGGCAGCGGCGAAGGTGGTTTTGCCACTCTTGATGTCTGCGGCGATCTGTTCAATCTTCTGACGTGCCTGATCGTCGGTAAGGATCGGTGACGGCTTCAGCAGAATGTGGCGGGCATGCACTTCGGTGACCGAAATGTTTTTGCTCTCACCGCGCAGGTCGTTCACTTTCAGGATATGGAAGCCAACGCCGGAGCGGATTGGGCCGACGATGTCGCCTTTCTTCGCGCTGCTCAGCGCCTGCGAGAACAGCGTTGGCAGCTCTTCAATTTTGCCCCAGCCCATGTTGCCGCCTTTCAGCGCCTGCGGATCGGCAGAGTAGGTCACGGCCAGTTTACCGAAATCGGCACCGCCTTTCAGTTCACCCACCAGCTGACGCGCCAGCGCTTCCTGGTCGTCAACCTGCTGCTGAGTTGGATTTTCCGGCAGCGGCAGCAGAATCTGACTGATGTTAAGTTCGGTGCCCTGGGTATTCTGCGAGCCAATCTGCTTAGCCAGCGTATCCACTTCCTGCGGCAGAATGGTGACGCGACGACGCACTTCATTGTTACGCACTTCAGAGATCAGCATCTCTTTGCGGATCTGCGCGCGATAATCGTTGTAGTTCATCCCGTCATAGGCCAGACGGCTGCGCAGCTGATCAACGCTCATGCGGTTCTGCGCGGCGATATTCTGGATCGCCTGATCCAGTTGCTGATCGCTCACCTGCAGACCGGCTTTTTCGCCCATCTGCAGAATGATGGCGTCCATGACCTGGCGTTCAAGGATCTGATGACGCAGGGTTTTGTCATCCGGCAGCTGCTGACCAGCCTGCTGCGCCTGTGACTTCACCGTGCGCAGCATGTTGTCTACGTCACTTTCCAGCACCACGCCGTTGTTCACGACTGCGGCAACTTTATCGACCATCTGTGGGGCTGCGAACGCAGTGTTAGCGGTAATCGCCACACCAAGAATCAGCATTCTCCAGTTCTTCATACTTTATCCATTGTTGTTTCCGCACTGCGGGATAGCCTGTCAAATATCACAACATCAGAAAGCGCGCTGATAAGGGATGATGCCCTGACGCAGCATTTCATTGGTGCCTAAGCCATAGTTAGAACTCAGACCACGCAGCTCAATGTTGAATGAGATTTGGTTGTCATACTTGCTGTCGTTGTTTTCCCAACCGTTGATCTTGCGTTCGTAACCCAGACGAATGGCGTAGCAGCAGGAGCTGTACTGCAGACCGACTAGCTGCTCGGCCGGACGGCTGTTGCGGGTGTCATAGTAGTAACCCCCCACCAGCGACCAGGCATCGGCAATCGGCCAGCTGGCCGTGGCGCCCACCTGCGAGATACCGTTTTTGTAGATCGGGTTAGTGACATAGCTGGGGTTATTCAACGCCTGCGCCACATACTCCGGGCTGCTGTAGCGGTAGCTCAGCTGCACCATACGGTCGGCATCACGACGATATTCCACAATGGCATTGCCCTGGGAAACGTTGTCCAGCCGCGTATCGTATTGCAAGCCACCGCGCACGCCCCAGCGATCGCTGACTTTCCAGTAAGTATCACCCGCCCACACCAGGCTACCGGTATCATCTTCTTTATTCGTCTGGTTTACGCCGGTACGAGACGGGGTAAACGAGTAGATTTGACCCACGGAAACGTTAAAACGTTCAACCAGATCGTTATCATAAATACGCGTGGTCACGCCGGTCGCCACTTCGTTAGACGAGGCGATACGATCGAGGCCGCTGTAGGTGCGATCGCGGAACAGGCCGGTGTAGTCGGTCTGCAGCAGCGTGGAGTCGTACGGATAGATGTTGCTCTGGTTGCGGTACGGGATATACAGGTACTGCACGCGCGGTTCCAGCGTCTGGGTGTAGCCTTCGGCCCAGTCCATATTGCGGTCAAATACCAGGCGACCATCTACCTTGAACTGCGGCAGGGTGCGGTTGACCGACTCTTTCAGCTGATTGGTGCGGGTGGTATCGATATTTTCGTTGTAGTAGTTAACGTTATCCTGCTGGTAATGCGTCGCCAGCAGCTTTGCCTCGGTATCCAGGCTGGCCCAGCCGTTGGACAGCGGCAGGTTGAGCGTTGGCTCGATGTGCAAACGTGTCGCTTCCGGCATTCGGTTACTGACGTTAGTGAACTTCACCGCCTGCGCATAGATGCGACCGTCAAACGGCCCGATATCGTTCTGGTACAGATTGACATCCAGCTGCGGCATCGCCCGATACACGTTCTGGCTGCTGGTATTACCAAACACCTGGAAGTCTTTGCTGGACAGCGTCGCATCCCAGTTGGTGTCAGCGTAGCCTACGCTGAATTTCTGCGTGGCGTAGCCGTCAGTCGAGCTGTAGTACTTCGAATCAAGATCGTTGAAGTAATAAGGATCGCTGACTTTGGTGTAGTCGGCGTTGAAGCGCCAGTGCTGATCGTAGACGCCGGAGTGACGCCAGTAGAACAGCCAGCGGTCGTCGTTGCTGTCGTTCTGCACCGACGGTCGCGCGGCTTTATCTTTGTTGTACTGATTGTCAGACGGCAGATAGTCCAGCTCTAACAGGCCGGCACCAAACTGCGTCAGGTAGCGGAACTCGTTCTGCAGCTGCAGACCGCGCTTGCTCATGTAGTGCGGCGTAATAGTGGCATCGGCCTGAGGCGCGATGTTCCAGTAGTACGGCAGCATGAATTCGAAGCCGTTGTTGCTGCCGTATTTCGCGTTGGGGATCAGGAAGCCGGAGCGGCGGCGGTCGCCAATCGGCAGCTGCAGATACGGGCTGTAGAATACCGGCACGTTGCCGAGCTTGAAGCGCGCATTCCAGATCTCCGCCACTTCTTCTTCACGGTCCTGAATCACTTCCGAACCGACCACGCTCCAGCTGTTGGAACCTGGCAGACAGGAGGTAAAGCTGCCGTTTTCCAGAATGGTATAGCGGTTATTACCGCGCAGTTTCATCTGGTCAGCATCACCGCGACCCTGACGGCCGACCATCTGATAATTACCGTTCCACACGTTGGTGTCTTTGGTGTTCAGATTGGACCAGGCTTTCGGACCTTTCAGGATGACCTGGTTGTCGTCATAGTGCACATTACCCAGCGCATCGACGGTACGCACCGGCGTCGTTTGTCCGTCCTGCTGACGCTGATGCAGCTGCATCTCGTCGGCAACCAGACGGCTGTTCCCCTGCTGCACATCAACATTGCCGGTGAACACCGCGTCGTTCGGATAGTTCCCTTTTGCTGAGTCAGAGTTGATGGTTACCGGCAGCGAATTCGCGTCGCCACTGACCAGCGGACGGTTGTAGCTCGGCACGCCCAGCATACACTGCGACATCAGATCGTCGGCCAGTGCATGCTGACTATAAAGCGCTGCACCAATCATGGTAGCCAGCAGGGTAGGTATACGTTTTTTCATACGCGGTTTCGATAATTCCATGAAAACTGGCATCATGCCGACAATCCGGACAGAGACTAACGTACCGCCCGGCGTTGCGCCAGTGTTAATCCTGCTCTGCCTGCGTTGCCGTTAGGCGCGGAGATAAATGACAGGTATGATAATGCAATTTTCAGCCGCAAGCATGGCGAATTGAGGAGTTTATGCGCTACTGGGGAAAAGTTATTGGTCTGGCTCTCGGCTTACTTTCCGGAGCAGGCTTTTGGGGCATCGTACTGGGTCTGATCATTGGTCATCTGTTTGACAAAGTGCGCAGCGTAAAAGGACAGGGCTACTTCGCCAATAATCAGGCGCGTCAGACACTGTTCTTCAGCACCACGTTCCAGGTGATGGGCCATCTGACCAAGTCAAAAGGGCGCGTCACCGAAGCGGATATCCAGATTGCCTCTTTATTTATGGATCGCATGCAACTGCATGGCGAGGCGCGCACCGCGGCACAGCGTGCGTTTCGTGAAGGTAAGCAGAGCGAATATCCGTTACGTAATAAACTGCGCGAGCTGCGCAGCGCCTGCTTTGGCCGTTTTGACCTGATTCGGATGTTTCTGGAAATTCAAATCCAGGCGGCGTTTGCTGATGGTTCGCTGCATCCCAACGAGCGTCAGGTGCTGTACGTTATCGCGGAAGAGCTGGGGATTTCCCGCGCGCAGTTCGATCAGTTCCTGCGCATGATGGAGGGCGGTCAGCAGTTTGGTGGCGGCTCGTCGTACGGCGGCGGCGCTTATCAGCAGGCGAAACGTGGCCCGACGCTGGAAGATGCCTGCAGCGTGCTGGGGGTGAAAAGCAGCGACGACAGCACCACCATCAAGCGCGCTTACCGCAAGCTGATGGCCGAGCACCATCCGGATAAGCTGGTGGCGAAAGGTCTGCCGCCGGAGATGATGGAGATGGCGAAGCAGAAAGCGCAGGAGATTCAGGCCGCGTACGACCTGATTCGCAAAGAGAAGGGCTTTAAATAAGGGGCTGCTGCCCCTTAAAAATCGGCCGGCTGGCGAAACGTCATGCTGTTGCCAAACGCCGGATGGGTAATGGTCAGCGATTCGGCGTGCAGCTGCAGGCGTGGCGCCATGGCTAACGCCTCGGGGTGGGCATAGAAGCGATCGCCGAGAATCGGATGCCCCAGCGCCAGCAGATGCACGCGCAGCTGGTGGGAACGGCCGGTGATCGGCTTCAGCTGCACCCGCGCGCTGTTATCGGCGTCATACGCCAGCACCTGATACTCCGTCTGCGCCGGCTTACCCAGCTCCACACTCACCATCTGCTTCGGCCGGTTAGGCCAGTCGCAAATCAGCGGCAGATCGATCATGCCCTGTTCCGCTGCCGGATGTCCCCAGACGCGCGCCACATACTGCTTCGCGGGCTCGCGCTCGCGAAACTGCCGCTTCAGCTCGCGCTCAGCCGCCTTGGTCAGCGCCACCACAATCACACCGCTGGTGGCCATATCGAGCCGGTGCACCGACTCCGCCTGCGGAAAATCACGCTGGATGCGCGTCATCACGCTGTCCTTGTGCTCCTCAAGGCGGCCAGGCACCGACAGCAAACCGCTCGGCTTGTTAACCACCATGATGTGCTCGTCCTGATACAGAATATGCAGCCAGGGGGCGAGCGGCGGATTGTAGGGTTCCATCAGCATGATTCAGCGCGGCCTCAGCGATTATTGGTGTGTCACAACGATCAGACGCAGCGCATCCAGCCGCCAGCCGGCTTCACCGAGGCTGGCCAGCACCTGCTCGCGGTTGCTCTCCAGCGCATCAACCTCATCATCACGGATGTTGGGGTTGACCGCTTTCAGCGCTTCAAGGCGCGACAGCTCGGCGCTCAGCTTCTCATCGGCCTCAACTTTGGCCGCCGCAATCAGCGCCTGCGCTTCCGGCACGATGACTTTTTCCGCCTGTGTCAGGATGTGATGGACATCCTGCTGCACCGCGTTCACCAGCTTGCTGCCGGTATGGCGGTTGACTGCGTTGAGCTGACGGTTAAAGCTTTCGAACTCCACCTTGCCGGCGAGGTTATTTCCGGCGCGATCCATTAGCAGGCGGACCGGCGTGGGCGGCAGGAAGCGGGTAAGCTGCAGGTGCTTCGGCGCCTGTGCTTCGACCACATAGATCATCTCTACCAGCAGCGTGCCCACCGGCAGCGCCTTGTTCTTCAGCAGCGACAGCGCACAGCTGCCGGTGTCGCCGGAGAGAATCAGGTCGAGGCCGTTGCGAATCAGCGGATGTTCCCAGGTAATGAACTGGGTATCTTCGCGTGACAGCGCCTGGTTACGGTTAAAGGTTACGGTGCAGCCATCTTCCGGCAGGCCGGGGAAATCCGGCACCAGCATGTGGTCAGACGGCGTCAGGACGATCAGGTTATCGCTGCGATCTTCCTGGTTGATACCGACGATATCAAACAGGTTGAGCGCAAAGTTCACCAGCTCGGTGTCGTTATCCTGCTCGCCGATGGCATCAGCCAGCGCCTGCGCGGCTTCGCCGCCGTTCGAGTTCAGCTCCAGCAGACGGTCGCGCCCCTGCTCCAGCTGCGCCTTCAGCGTGTCATGCTGTTTGCGGCTCTGGGCGATAAAGTCGTCCAGCCCCTGCGGGTTGTCCGGCGCGGCCAGATACTCAATCAGCTGCGGGTAGGCGCTGTCGTAGATGGTGCGGCCGGTCGGGCAGGTGTGCTCAAACGCGTCCAGCCCTTCGTGGTACCAACGCAGCAGCACTGCCTGGGCGGTTTTCTCCAGCCACGGCACCAGAATCTGGATGTCATGCAATTGGCCGATACGATCAAGACGGCCGATACGCTGCTCAAGCAGATCCGGGTTAAACGGTAAATCGAACATCACCAGCCGGCTGGCGAACTGGAAGTTACGCCCTTCCGAGCCGATCTCCGAACACAGCAGCACCTGGGCGCCATCTTCCTGCGAAGCAAAGAAGGCGGCAGCGCGGTCGCGTTCGATAATTGATAGCCCTTCATGGAACACCGCGGCGCGGATGCCTTCGCGCTCGCGCAGCACCTGCTCCAGCTGCAGCGCAGTGGCGGCTTTGGCGCAAATCACCAGCACCTTCTCTTTACGGTTGCTGGTGAGGTAGCCCATCAGCCACTCAACGCGCGGGTCGAAGTTCCACCAGGTGCCGCTGTCGCCTTCGAATTCCTGATAAATCTGCTCGGGATACAGCATGTCGCGCGCGCGCTCTTCCGCCGTTTTGCGCGCCGCCATAATGCCGGAGACTTTAATCGCCGTCTGATACTGCGCCGGCAGCGGCAGGCGAATCTGATGCAGTTCGCGTTTCGGGAAGCCTTTCACACCGTTACGCGTGTTACGGAACAGCACGCGGCTGGTGCCGTGGCGATCCATCAGCATCGAAATCAGCTCTTTGCGCGCGTCGTCTTTGCCGTCGCGATCGCTGTTCGCCACCTGCAGCAGCGGTTCAATATCCTGCTCGCCGACCAGGTCGTTGATCAGGTTCATCTCCTCTTTGCTGATGGCGTGATCGGCCAGCAGCGTACTGACGGCGTCTGCCACCGGGCGGTAGTGCTGCTGCTCGGCCACGAACTGCGCGAAATCGTGGAAACGATTCGGGTCCAGCAGACGCAGACGGGCAAAGTGGCTCTCCATGCCGAGCTGTTCCGGCGTCGCGGTCAGCAGCAGCACGCCGGCGGTCTTTTCCGCCAGCTGTTCGATAACCTGATATTCGCGGCTCGGCGCGGCTTCGCTCCACGCCAGATGGTGCGCTTCGTCAACCACCAGCAGGTCCCAGTCAGCTTCGGCCAGCAGCTCCAGCCGCTGCTTATTGCGGCGGACAAAATCCAGCGAGCAGATAATCAGCTGCTCGGTATCAAACGGGTTATCGCTGTCGTGCTGCGCTTCGGTGTAGCGATCGTCGTCGAACAGGGCAAAGCGCAGGTTGAAGCGGCGCAGCATTTCCACCAGCCACTGGTGCTGCAGGGTTTCCGGCACCACGATCAGCACGCGCTCGGCGCGTCCGGCCAGCAGCTGCTGCTGGATAATCATCCCGGCTTCAATGGTTTTACCGAGGCCGACTTCATCGGCCAGCAGCACGCGCGGCGCATGACGGCGACCGACGTCATGTGCGATGTGCAGCTGGTGCGGAATCAGGTTGGTGCGCATGCCGCGCAGGCCGCTGATCGGCAGGCGATACTGTTCGCTCTGGTATTTGCGTGCGCGGAAGCGCAGGGCAAAGCGATCCATGCGGTCCAGCTGGCCGGCAAACAGGCGATCCTGTGGCTTGCTGAACACCAGTTTGCTGTCGAGCATCACTTCGCGCAGCACCACGTTGCTTTCGTCGGTATCAAGACGCGTGCCGATGTAAGTCACTAAATCGTTTTCGTTGCGGACTTCATCAACCTGCATCTGCCAGCCTTCATGGCTGGTGACGGTATCACCCGGATTAAAAATCACGCGGGTGACCGGAGAATCATTACGGGCATAGAGGCGGTTTTCGCCGGTGGCGGGAAACATCAGTGTGACCATGCGCGTATCCAGCGCCACGACTGTCCCCAGTCCCAGCTCACTTTCCGTATCACTAATCCAGCGTTGACCCAGTGTAAAAACCATATATTTTTTGCTCGATTCTCTAAAAGATAGAAAGACGTTCACCTGCTCTCAGACAATACCCCACCGCCAGACAGTTATCTGGTCAGCTGGTGCACGCGGTGAGAATCAGGAAGGGCGCTATGGTACTGGATGGCAGGGCATTCGTCACCTGTCAAAAAAGCCCCAGTTGCCCGGTGATCAGTGTAGCAAAGTCATCGCCGACAAACGGTAAAATCCCTTCGGCGATCGGCTGCAGCTGCTTGCTGACGTAGTGATCGTAATCCAGCGGCGTACTGCGCGCTTCCAGCGGCTCCGGCCCGGCGGTAGCCATGACGTAGCGGATCGATCCGCCGTTCTGATACTGCAGCGGACGCTGCAGTTTACGGTTATGTTCATCGGCGAGGCGCGCGGCACGCACGTGGGGCGGCACGTTGCGTTCGTAATCTTTCAGCGGCCGGCGCAGGCGCTTTTTATACACCAGTAGATCGTCCAGCTCGCCGGCCAGCAGCTGCGCCACCGTGTCGCGAATGTAATCCTGCCAGGGTTCACCGCGGAAGATGCGGCCATACAGCGTCTGCTGGAACTGCTGCGCCAGCGGCGTCCAGTCAGTGCGCACCGATTCCAGCCCCTTAAACACCAGTCGTTCGTCGCCGTCGCGGCGAATCAGTCCGGCATAGCGCTTTTTACTGCCCTGTTCGGCCCCGCGTATGGTTGGCATCAGGAAGCGGCTGAAGTGGGTTTCGTACTCCAGCTCCAGCGCGCTGTCGAGACCGTAAGTCTGCTGCAGATGCTGTTGCCACCAGCGATTCACGTGCCCGGCCAGCCGCTGGCCGATCGCGGCGGCATCGGCTTCGCTGTGGGCGCTTTTCAGCCAGACAAAAGTAGAATCGGTGTCACCGTAAATCACGTCAAAACCTTCGGCTTCAATCAGCTCACGCGTTTGCTGCATGATGGCGTGACCGCGCAGGGTGATCGACGAGGCGAGGCGCGGATCGAAAAAGCGACAGGCGCTGGTGCCGAGTACGCCATAAAAAGCGTTCATGATGATCTTCAGCGCCTGCGACAGCGGCTGGTTGCCATCGCGTTTGGCGGCCTCGCGCCCCTGCCAGATCTGCCCGACAATCGCCGGTAAACAGTGGGTGCGGCGCGAAAAGCGCGCGTGGCGAAAACCGGGAACCGAATCGGCGTCATCCGGATGCGCCAGGCCTTCGACCAGCCCGACCGGATCAATCAGAAAGGTGCGGATGATCGACGGATAGAGGCTTTTATAATCCAGCACCAGCACCGAATCATACAGTCCGGGGCGCGAATCCATCACGTAGCCGCCAGGGCTGGCTTCCGGTGCCACTTCGCCGAGATTAGGCGCGACAAAGCCGGCGCGATGCATTCGCGGAATATACAGGTGGCTGAACGCCGCCACCGATCCGCCGTGGCGATCCACCGCCAGGCCATTGACGGTGGCGCGCTCCAGCAAAAACGGCATGATGGCGGTGTGCTGGAAAATACGCGTAACCAGCTCGCAGTCCTTCAGGTTGTAGGTGGCCAGCGCCGGTTTGTCGTGGGCAAAGCGCCAGTTGATCTCTTCCATGCGCTGCCACGGATTGTTGATGGCTTTGCCTTCGCCCAGCAGCTCGCGCGACACCGCCTCCAGGCTAAATGAGGCGAAGTCCCAGAACGCCGATTTCAGCGCCTCGATCCCGTCAATCACCAGCCGGCCGCTGGCCTGAGCAAAGAACACGCCGGGCTTAAAGCCGTGCTCGCGCCACTCCAGCGGCTGCTGCTGACGGCCAAGGCGCAGCGGAATACCGTAGCGGTCGGCATGTTTTTGCAGCACGCGCAGGTCGAACTGCACCACGTTCCAGCCGATGATGACATCGGGATCGTGACGGGCGAACCAGGCGTTAAGCTGCTCCAGCAGCTGTGGCCGGCTGTCGAGGTAGATCAGCTCAAAATCCAGCTGGCTGGCATCACCGTTAGGCGGGCCGAGCATATACACCTGGCGCTGGCCGCAGCCCTCCAGCCCGATGCAGTACAGCTCGCCGTGCTCGGTGGTTTCGATGTCGAGCGACACCCATTTCAGCTGCGGACGGTAATCGGGATGCGGCTTGAGGCGCGCGTTGACGAGGCTGTCGCCGCGCGGCTCGCCGCTGAACCACACCGGCGCCGTGATAAAGCGCTCCATCAGGTAGCGTTCCGGCGGGCGGATATCTGCTTCATACACCGCAATGCCGTTTTCACGCAGGCGTTTTTCGATGCTTTGCAGCTGTCGGTGGCTGCGGCAATAGAGTCCCAGCACCGGTCGGCGCCGGAAATCTTTCAGATCCAGCGGTTGCAGGCGCGTATGGCGCTCGTCGCGAATCAGCGCTTCGGTTTGCGCCTGGAACTCCTGGGGAATAAACGCCACTGACTCCTGCGCAGGCAGCACCAGGCGCTGCGGGCCCTGGTCGGTGGCCAGCCACAGCACCACTTCGCTGCCGGTCGGGGTATCCCGCCAGTGGCGAGTCAGCAAAAATCCTGCGCGCGGTTCGGTCACGTTAACTCCGGAGAATGAATTCATTTCAGTATATCATGGATGTTTATACAGTGTACTGCCGGTGGTGCCGTCGTCCGCGCGGCGCGGGCGTGCGGCAGCGCGGGGAATTGCTTGACGCTGTGGGGCTGTCTCAGGACAATCCAGCCTCTATATTCCGCAGAGGATAGTTATGGAAGCCTGGATCCAACACCTGTTTACGCAATCGCTGGAGTACGCGCTGATTGCCGTGGCGCTGGTGACCTTTCTTGAGTCGCTGGCGTTTGTCGGCCTGCTGCTGCCGGGCACGGTATTGATGGCCAGCCTTGGCGCGCTGGTGGGCAGCGGACAAATCGGGCTCTATCCGGCGTGGGCCGCCGGGCTGGCCGGCTGTCTGATTGGCGACTGGGTGTCGTACGGCATTGGCTGGAAATTCCAGGGACCGCTGCACCGCTGGAAATACCTGCAAAAATACAAAGGGCTGCTGGATAAAACCGAGCACGCGCTGCATCAGCACAGCATGTTTACCATCCTCGTGGGGCGCTTTGTCGGACCGACGCGTCCGCTGATTCCGCTGGCGGCCGGCATGCTGGAGCTGCCGGTGCGTAAATTCCTGCCGCCGAACATTATCGGCTGCATCCTGTGGCCGCCGGCCTACCTGATGCCGGGCATTCTGGCGGGCGTGGCGATCGACGTGCCGCAGGCGGCGCAGGGCGACAGCTTCAAATGGCTGCTGCTGGCGGTGGCGCTGCTGCTGTGGATCGGCGGCTGGCTGCTGTGGCGCTGGTGGCGCAGCGGCAAAAGCGTCGACTGGGCTACGCCTTATCTGCCGCAGGCGCGGCTGCGCTGGCTGGCTCCGCTAATGGCGCTCATCGGTGTGGGTGCCTTTATTGCGCTATTGTTCCACCCGATGATGCCAATTTTCCTGCAGCTGCTGTGGAAGGTGTTCTTCGCTTAACGCGGTGATACGCCAAGGATGGCGGCCGCCGGGCTTTCTCCGCGCAGCAGGCTGGCGGTGCTGCCATCCCAGTACACCCGACCGTCAACAATCACCAGGCTGCGTGACGCAATCTGCTGCGCATCCTCCAGACTGTGCGACACCATCAGCAGCGTGATAGTGCGCGCCTCGCACACCGCGCGCACCAGCTGTAACATCTCGCTGCGCAGCGCCGGATCGAGTGCCGAAAACGGTTCGTCCAGCAGCAGTACCGGCTGATTGCGCAGCAGGCAGCGCGCCAGCGCCACGCGCTGGCGCTGGCCGCCGGAGAGCTGGCCGGGCAGACGCGTCAGCATCGATTCCAGCCCGGTTTGCTCCGCAATCTGCTGTACCTGCTGCTGCTGTTCGCGCGTCAGCTTCAGGCCGGGATGCAGGCCCAGCCCCAGATTTTGCTGCACCGTCAGGTGCGGAAACAGATTGTTATCCTGAAACAGCATCGATACCGGTCGCGCGGAAGGCACGCTGCGGGTGTGGTCGACGCCATCGATCAGCAGGCTGCCCTGACTCACCGGCAGAAAGCCGCCGAGCAGGCTCAGCAGGGTACTTTTGCCCGCGCCGCTCGGGCCGAGAATGGCGAGACGTTCACCGGCCTGTGCGCTAAAGCTGAAGCGCATCGGCAGATGCTGGTAGAGATAAGTAAGGTTATTCAGTGTCAGCATGGCGACCCGGTAATTTTTCCATCAGCGTAAACAGCAGCAGGCATAACAGCAGCAGTAGCAGCGCGGTCACCGCGCCATCGGCACCGCGATAGGCACCAATCTGCTGGAACAGATAAAACGGCAGGGTGCGGAAATCGGCGCTGCCAAACAGCGCCACCACGCCGAAATCCCCAATCGACAGCACGCAGGCAAAGGCCAGCGCCTGCGCCAGCGGACGTCTCAGCGCCCGCAGTTCAATCAGCCGCAGGCGAGTAAACCCACTGATGCCCAGCGAGGCGCACAGCTGAGCGTAGCGCGCGCTGAGATCGCGCATCGGATTTTCCAGCACTTTCATGGCGTAGGGGATGGCGATCAGCGCGTTGGTGAAGATCACCAGCGCATCGGCACGCTGCGGCAGGCCAACGGTGGCGTTGAACAGCAGAAAGAACCCGCTTGCCAGCACGATGCCCGGCATTGCCAGAATCAGCATTCCGCTGAGTTCCATGGCCTGCGCGGCGAAGCGCTGCTGACGCTGGCGCAGTTCGCGACTGCTCCACAGCAGCATCATGGTCAGCAGCACGCACAGCACACCGGCACCGAGTGCGATACGCAGCGACGTCCATGTGGCCTGCCACAGCGCGGGCTGTTGCAGCGCGCCGGCAATGCCGCCGCGTAAGCCGTCGACCAGCACCGCCGCCAGCGGTGGCAGCAGTAACAGCAGTGACAGCGTAATCAGCAGCGTATCCGCGACGCGTGCGTGCCAGGAATCCTGCGGATCGCGCCAGCTGCGCACCGTCTGGCTACCGGCCGGAATCGCTTTACTGAAGCGCTGGCTGAGCAGCACCAGCAGCAGACAGCAGCCGAGCTGCAGTAATGCCAGCAGCGCGGCGCGGCCGGGATCGTAATCAAAGCTAAGCGCCTGATAAATGGCCAGCTCCAGCGTGGTGGCCTGCGGACCGCCGCCCAGTGCCAGCACGGTGGCAAAACTGGCGAAGCACAGCATAAAGATCAGCGCTGCCGTTGGCAGCAGCGGACGGCGCAGCCACGGCCACTCCAGCAGGCGAAACAGCGACCAGCCGCGCAGACCGAGCTGCGCCGCCAGCTGGCGCTGCTCGCCGGGAATGCTCTCCAGCGCCTGCAGCAGCATGCGCGTCGCAAGCGGCAGATTAAAGAACACGTGCGCCAGCAAAATGCCCTGCAGGCCGTAAGGCGAGAAGTGATAGTCGATACCGACGGCAGCGCACAGCTGCGCCAGCCAGCCGCTGCGCCCATAGACGCTCAGCAGACCGAATACGGCGACCAGCACCGGCAGCACCAGCGTCATGGCGCACAGGCGCAGCAGCAGGGTACGACCGGTAAAACGGCGGCGATAGAGCGCGCGGGCCAGCTGAATGGCCGGCAGCACCGAAAGCAGCGCTGACAGCAGCGCCTGCTCAAAGGAGAACGCCAGCACATGGTGCAGATAGCTATCGCTGAGCAGCGCGCGCCAGTCAGTGGCCGGCGCGGCAAGCAGCAGGGCACCGAGCGCCAGCAGCGCGACCGCACACAATAGCAGTGCGCTAAGCGCTCCGGGCAGCAGCCAGCCGGGCATCAGCGGCTGACGGCGCGCTGCCACGCGCTAATCCACGCCGCGCGATGGTCGGCCACCTCTGTCGGGGTGTATTGCAGCGCTTTCGCGGGCACCGGTAACGCCTGATAACCGGCGGGTAAATCGCTTTTGATCACCGGATACATCCAGTTGCCGGTGGGAATGGTGCTCTGAAACGCTGGCGACACCATAAACTGCATGAACTGCTGCGCCAGCTGCGGCTGTTTGCTGCTGGCGAGCTGCGCGCCCACTTCTACCTGCAGGTAGTGGCCTTCGCTGAACGGCGCGGCGGCGTAGTTATCCTTTTTCTCTTCAATAATGTGGTAAGCCGGCGAGGTGGTGTAGCTCAGCACCAGATCGCTTTCGCCTTTGAGGAACAGACCATAAGCTTCGCTCCAGCCTTTGGTGACGGTCACGGTTTTGCTGGCCAGCTTCTGCCAGGCCGCCGGCGCATCATCGCCGTACACTTTCTGCATCCACAGCAGCAGACCGAGCCCCGGCGTGCTGGTGCGCGGATCTTCATAAATCACCCGCCATTTTTCCGGGCTTTCGACCAGCTCCTTCAGGCTGTGCGGCGGATTCTTCAGCTTGTTTTTGTCGTAAACGAACGCGAAGTAGCCGTAATCAAACGGGATAAAAGTGTCATTGTGCCAGCCGTCCGGCAGTTGTAGCCCGCGGGTATCCACTGTACTTTTGCTGAACAGGCCGGTTTTTTCCGCCGCCTGAATCAGGTTATTGTCCAGCCCCAGCACCACGTCGGCCTTGCTGTTCTTTCCTTCCATGCGCAGGCGATTAAGCAGCGATACGCCATCCTCCAGCGCCACATAGTTCAGCTCACAGCCGCAGCGGGCTTCAAAGGCTTTTTTCACTGCCGGACCGGGGCCCCAGTCGGCGGCGAACGAGTCGTAGGTATACACGGTGAGGACGGGTTTGGCCGCCAGAGCCGGCGCAGCGATCAGCAGCAACAGGGGCAGAACTTTATTTAACACTTTGCGTTCCTTAAGGAGAAGGTAAGGTTGCGTCGCAAAGGATCTGAGGGCGGAGCATCTCAAATCCCTACGCCGGTACGAGCCGGATCAGGTTCGACGGGTCTCTCTCAGCCAGTTAACCGGCACCCCGTTGAGAACGACATATTCTAGACATTTACAGGACAACGCGAAAGGTTCACCTGCCGGTCGTGTTGTCTCCTGCTGCCCTTTTTACAGCTCCGGCGGGGCGAACCAGGCGGACTTGAAGTCAAACCAGCCGAGCGTGTTCAGCCGCACGCCACGCATGCTGCGCTGGCCCTCCAGCAGCAGCCAGTGATGAAACAGCGGATGCAGATAGTCGCTGTTTACCAGCTGTTTGCTCCACTCCGCCAGCGGCAGCGCTTTCTCACGCCAGCGCGCGGCGTCGGCCTGCCAGTCCAGCGGGATACAGTGATGCATCAGCGGTAGCTCGTAGAGCTGAGCGAACAGGGCGTAGTCGAGCGGCAGGGTAAAGTTGACGCTGCCCAGCCAGATGTCACTCTCGCCCGCGCCGTCGAACCAGCTTTCGTAGCTCACTTCGCGGGTAATCAGCTCGACGCCCTGCTGCGCCAGCAGCGGCCGCAGCGCATTGGCGATGCCCTCGTGTTCGACGTGGTGGCTGTACCAGCTGAGCGTCAGCTGGGTCACGCCGTCGGGCTTGTGGGCCGGAGTGATATCGCGCCGATGGTGCCAGCGCGGCAGCAGGCCATAAGCCGGGAACCAGTAGCGCTGATAGCCGACGCCGGCATGATTGAGCAGCGCGATAGGATTAAGCAGATCGCTCACCCAGCGGCGGAAACCGGCATCGCGCCCGCGTTCAGAGCGCTGATCGAACAGCAGAAAATAGCAGCCCTCTTCGAGGCGACTCTCTTCCGATTTTTCGTCGTCGTTTTCGCCTTCCAGTTTTACACCGGCGTAGACCAGCTCATCGCTGATCTCCGGCAGCACCCAGATCGAGACATCATCAATCAGCGCGCGGTAGCCGAAGTAGTCATCAAACGCGGCGATTTTCAGCTGGGTTTGCTGGTTGCGCACCACGCTGTACGGACCGGTGCCAATGGGCTGACGGGCGAAGTGGCGCAGCGTCGGCCACTCACGCGGCAGAATCATGGCGCTGACGCTGGCCAGCAGCCACGGCAGCCAGCAGTCCGGCTGGCTGAGATGGATATCCAGCGTCCACGGCGCTGGCGAGTGCAGCTGGTCGATGTGCGAAAACAGCGGCTGGCTGCGCACCCGCTCCAGCGAGGCGATGACATCCTCCATCTCCAGCTCGCGGCCATGATGAAAGCGGATTGCCGGCCGCAGGAAGAAGCGCCAGTGCAGCGGAGAGGTTTGCTGCCAGTGATGGGCAATGTCGGCGGCGATTTCCCCCTTTTCCTCATTTATACGCGTCAGGCCGCTGAATATCTGCCGCGCCAGATGGGTTTCTGAACGGCGCAGCGGCGAGCCAGGCAGCAGGTTAGGCAGAGGCCGGTAGTAGAGCACGCGCAGAATATGCTTGCCCTGGCGAAAGCTGCGGCCAAGGTGCGCGGCAATCATCTGCCGCACCTGGTTTTTATCGCCCACCAGCTGCACCAGCTGATCGATGCGATCCTGCTCCAGCAGGTCTTCGGCGCGCTGCTGCTGTAGCGCCAGTCCGGTGTAGCAGAAGCTCAGCAGCGAGCGTTTACCGCGACCGGCTTCAGCCTGCCAGATCAGCCAGCCCGCCGCCTGCATGGCGTTCAGCAGGTTACGCATGTGGCGGCGTGAGCAGTGCAGCAGTTCAGCCAGCTCGCTCAGCGTGGTTTCCTGATCCTGGCCCTGACAGTGTTGCCACAGGCGAATGAATTGCTGTTGCAGACGCGCAGAGGACATAAAAGGGGAACTCCTTCTCGACTTCGCTCAGTTTTTCCTGCCCCATATTAGAGGCATACTGGCGGGCAATGGAAGAGCGGGAGGCATTCAGCAATGAATGGCGCTCTGCCAGCAGTTCCGCCGACGTGGAACCTTTTCTGAGTAGGGTGCAATTTCACCGCCAGCGGAGTTTTTCTCTGCTGGCTTTTTTCGTTTTGCTGTGGAATCTTCTACGCTGTTTTTTTCCCGGTCTTTTTCCTCAAAGGGATTTCTGCATGAAATCGCTGTTACCGCGGCCGCGCCGCCTGAATCCGGTTTACCTCTCCTTTATGGCGGTGTCATTTATGGTCGGCGTGGCGGGGGCGTTACAGGCGCCGACGCTCAGCCTGTTTTTGACGCGCGAGGTGCAGGTGCGACCGTTCTGGGTCGGCCTGTTCTTTACCATCAACGCCGTCGCCGGGATCGTAATCAGCCTGCTGATGGCGAAGCGTTCGGATAACCGTGGCGATCGCCGTCATCTGATCCTGTTTTGCTGCCTGATGGCGGTGGCCAACGCGCTACTGTTTGCCTTTAACCGTCACTATCTGACGCTCATCACCCTCGGCGTGCTGCTGTCGGCGCTGGCCAGCGTGGCGATTCCGCAGATCTTCGCGCTGGCGCGTGAATATGCCGATCAGTCGGCGCGTGAAGTAGTGATGTTCAGTTCGGTGATGCGCGCCCAGCTGTCGCTGGCGTGGGTGATTGGGCCGCCGCTGTCGTTCGCGCTGGCGCTCAACTACGGCTTCGTCACGCTATTCTGCGTGGCGGCGGTGATTTTTCTGCTGAGTATGCTGCTGATCTGGCGCACGCTGCCCTCGGTGCCGCGCATCGCCGCCACGCCGGAGCAGGTGCTGATGCAGCTCAGCCCGTGGAAAGACAGCCAGGTGCGGCTGCTGTTTATCGCCTCGGTGGTGATGTGGGCGTGTAATACCATGTATATCATTGATATGCCGCTGTATATCAGCGCAACCCTTGGCCTGCCGGAGAAGCTGGCGGGTCTGCTGATGGGCACCGCCGCCGGGCTGGAGATCCCGATCATGCTGCTGGCCGGCCATTACGCGAAGCGCTACGGCAAGCGCAAGCTGATGCTGCTGGCGCTGGTGGCGGCGATTGTGTTTTATCTCGGGCTGGTGCTGTTCCGTTCTCAAACCGCGCTGATGGTGCTGCAGCTGTTTAACGCTGCGTTTATCGGCATCATTGCCGGCATCGGCATGCTGTGGTTTCAGGATTTGATGCCGGGCCGTGCCGGTGCAGCGACCACCATGTTCACCACCTCGATCTCAACCGGGCTGATTATCGCCGGCCTGATTCAGGGGATACTGAGTGAGCGCTTTGGTCATGAGTCGGTGTACTGGCTGGCGCTGGTGATGGCGGTGGTGGCGTTGCTGCTGGCGGCGCGGGTGCGCGATGCGCAGTGAGGGCGGTGTGAAGGTTGAAGGTCGCCATAAATGGCGACCCTGCGGGGCCTTGCGCGTTTCGGGCATGTTTTGCACATTTTTGGTCGCCATAAATGGCGACCCTACAGGGCATTGTGCATTTAAGCATCTTTGGTCGCCATCAATGGCGACCAAATTACTGGCGCGTTTGCTGTAGGGTGCGCATTGATGCGCACCGGGTAAACCTTAACGCAGAAACGCTGGCTGGCTGGATTCGTAACTGGCGATGGACGCTTCATGCTGCAGCGTCAGGCCAATGCTGTCGAGGCCGTTGATCATGCAGTGACGGCGGAAGCTGTCGATTTCAAAGCTATAAACCTTGTCGCCGGCGGTGACGGTCTGCGCTTCGAGATCGACGGTGAAGCGGATACCCGGCTGCGCGGCCACCAGTTTGAACATTTCATCGACCTGCTCTTCGCTCAGCTTTACCGGCAGCAGCTGGTTGTTAAAGCTGTTACCGTAGAAGATGTCGGCGAAACTCGGCGCAATCACCACGTGAAAACCGAAGTCGGTCAGCGCCCACGGCGCATGTTCACGCGAGGAGCCGCAGCCAAAGTTCTCGCGCGCCAGCAGGATGCTGGTGCCTTTGAACTCCGGCTTATTCAGCACGAAGCTGGCGGTAGGCTGGGTGCCGGCGTCATCATCAAAACGCCAGTCGTGGAACAGGTGCGCGCCAAAGCCGGTGCGCGTCACTTTCTGCAAAAACTGCTTCGGGATGATGGCATCGGTGTCGACGTTTGCGGCATCCAGCGGGGCCACAATCCCGGTGTGTTGGGTAAATTTGTTCGCCATGGCTTAAGCTCCCTGAGTCAATTCACGAATGTCGGCAAAACGACCGGTTACCGCCGCCGCAGCAGCCATCGCCGGGCTCACCAGATGGGTGCGACCGCCGCGACCCTGGCGACCTTCAAAGTTACGGTTACTGGTTGAGGCACAGCGCTCGCCCGGATTCAGACGGTCGTTGTTCATCGCCAGGCACATCGAACAGCCCGGCAAACGCCACTCAAAACCGGCTTCGAGGAAGATTTTGTCCAGGCCTTCGGCTTCAGCCTGCGCTTTCACCGGACCGGAACCCGGCACCACCATCGCAACTACGCCCGGCGCCACTTTGCGGCCTTTGGCGATCGCGGCAGCCGCGCGCAGATCTTCGATACGTGAGTTGGTGCAGGAACCGATAAACACTTTATCGATCGCTACCTCAGTCAGTTTGATGCCCGGCTGCAGATCCATATAGGCCAGCGCTTTTTCGGCGGAAGCACGTTCAACCGGATCGGCAAACGAGGCCGGATTCGGGATGGCCTGATCCACGGCCATCACCTGGCCCGGATTGGTGCCCCAGGTGACCTGCGGCGCGATATCGGCAGCATTCAGCGTCACGACGGCGTCAAACTGCGCGTCGCTGTCGGACTTCAGGGTGCGCCAGTATGCCACCGCCTGTTCCCACTGCTCGCCCTTCGGCGCAAACTGCTTGTCTTTCAGATAGGCAAACGTGGTGTCATCCGGTGCCACCAGTCCCGCTTTGGCGCCCATCTCAATCGCCATGTTGCACAGCGTCATGCGGCCTTCCATGCTCAGCGCTTCAATCGCCGGGCCACAGAATTCAACCACGTGACCGGTGCCGCCGGCGCTACCGGTTTTACCGATGATCGCCAGTACGATGTCTTTGGCGGTGATGCCCGGCGCAGCTTCGCCCAGCACTTCAATCTTCATGGTTTTCGCCCGGCCCTGTTTCAGGGTCTGGGTGGCGAACACGTGCTCCACTTCGGAGGTGCCGATACCGAACGCCAGGGAACCGAAGGCGCCGTGCGTGGCGGTGTGCGAGTCGCCGCAAACGATGGTCATGCCCGGCAGCGTCATGCCCTGCTCAGGACCGATCACGTGCACAATGCCCTGGAACGGGTGGTTCAGGTCATACAGCTGAATGCCGAACTCAGCACAGTTCTTCATCAGCTCCTGCATCTGGATACGCGCCATTTCACCCGAGGCGTTGATGTCTTTGGTCTGGGTGGAAACGTTGTGGTCCATGGTGGCAAAGGTCTTCGACGGCTGGCGCACTTTGCGGCCGTGCGCACGCAGACCGTCAAACGCCTGCGGCGAGGTGACTTCGTGAATCAGGTGACGATCGATATACAGTAACGGCGTTTCGTCTGGCGCTTCGTGAACGACATGTGCATCAAATAACTTCTGGTATAAGCTTTTCATTTTGTTATTTTTCCTCGCTGATGTAACCGGCAATGATGCTGCCCATTTCATCGGTGCTCACGGCAGGGCCGTCACCGGCCAAATCACGGGTGCGATGGCCCGCTTCCAGCGCACGGCTTACCGCGCGCTCAATGCTATCCGCAGCGGCGTCAGCGTTCAGGCTGAAACGCAGCAGCATCGCCAGCGACAGAATCTGCGCAATCGGGTTAGCAATGTTCTGGCCAGCGATATCCGGTGCGGAACCGCCCGCCGGTTCGAACAGGCCGAATCCCTCTTCATTCAGGCTGGCCGAAGGCAGCATGCCCATCGAGCCGGTAATCATCGCGCACTCGTCCGACAGAATGTCACCAAACAGATTCGAGCAGAGTAAAACGTCAAACTGCGACGGATCCTTAATCAGTTGCATGGTGGCGTTGTCGATATACATATGACTCAGCTGCACATCCGGATAATCTTTTGCCACTTCGTTGACGATTTCACGCCACATCACCGAGGTCGCCAGCACGTTAGCTTTATCAACAGAAGTCACTTTATTGCGACGTTTGCGCGCAGCTTCAAAGGCGTTGCGGGCAATACGCTCGATTTCGAAACGGTGATAGACCTCGGTATCAAAAGCGCGTTCATGCGCGCCGCTGCCTTCGCGGCCTTTCGGCTGGCCGAAATAGATGCCACCGGTCAGCTCACGCACGCACAGGATATCGAAGCCGCGGGCGGCGATGTCGCTGCGCAGCGGGCAAAATGCTTCCAGACCTTTGTACAGCGCCGCCGGGCGCAGGTTGCTGAACAGTTTGAAGTGTTTACGCAGCGGCAGCAGCGCACCGCGCTCAGGCTGGCCGGCTGGCGGCAGGTGTTCCCATTTTGGACCGCCGACCGAGCCGAACAGAATGGCATCGGCCTGCTCAGCACCGGCCACGGTGGCGGCGGGTAAAGGTTCACCGTGACGATCGATGGCGATACCGCCGACATCATATTCGCTGGTGGTGATGCGCATATCGAAGCGCGCGCGAATCGCGTCGAGAACTTTCATGGCCTGCGCCATCACTTCCGGACCGATTCCGTCGCCTGGCATTACCGCAATATGATAAGACTGAGTCATAGTTACACCGTTTCCTTCTGATCTTTAAATTTACGCTGCAATTCTTTTTCGACCTGCTTTGCCCGCCAGATGTTGTTCAGGGCATTCACCATCGCTTTCGCCGAGGATTCGACGATATCGGTCGCCAGGCCCACGCCGTGGAATTTACGCCCGTTGTAGTTGACTACGATATCGACCTGACCCAGCGCGTTTTCGCCGTGGCCTTTCGCGGTCAGCTTGTAGTTCACCAGCTCAGCATCGAAGCCGGTGATACGATTAATGGCCTGGTAGACGGCATCAACCGGACCGTTACCGGTGGCGGCGTCGGCTTTGGCCTCTTCGCCGCAGCCCAGCTGCACCGACGCCGTCGCGGTGACGCTGGAGCCGGTCTGCACGTTGAATTCGTTCAGCTGGAAGTACTCCGGCTCTTCATTCTGCTTATTAATGAAGGCCAGCGCTTCCAGGTCGTAATCGAACACCTGGCCTTTTTTGTCCGCCAGCTTCAGGAAGGCGTCGTACAGCGTATCCAGGTTGTAATCGGACTCTTTATAACCCATCTCTTCCATACGGTGCTTCACGGCGGCACGGCCGGAGCGGGACGTCAGGTTCAGCTGAATTTTGTGCAGGCCAATCGATTCTGGCGTCAGGATTTCATAGTTTTCGCGGTTCTTCAGCACGCCATCCTGATGAATGCCGGAAGAGTGAGCGAAGGCGTTGGAACCGACCACCGCTTTGTTGGCCGGGATCGGCATGTTGCAGATCTGGCTGACAATCTGGCTGGTGCGGTAGATTTCCTGATGATTGATATTGGTGTGCACGTTCATGATCTGCTGACGAGTTTTGATCGCCATGATCACCTCTTCCAGCGCACAGTTACCGGCGCGCTCGCCCAGGCCGTTCAGCGTGCCTTCGACCTGACGCGCACCGGCCAGCACTGCCGCAATGGCGTTACCGGTCGCCATGCCCAGATCGTCATGGGTGTGAACGGACAGAATCGCTTTGTCGATGTTGGGTACGCGCTGTACCAGCTGACCAATAATGTTGGCGTACTCGCCCGGCAGGGTGTAGCCCACGGTGTCAGGAATATTGATGGTGGTGGCGCCGGCGTTGATTGCGGCTTCTACCATGCGGCACAGGTCGTCAATCGGCGTACGGCCACCGTCTTCGCAGGAGAACTCAACGTCATCGGTATAGTTGCGCGCCCGCTTAATCATGTGCACCGCGCGTTCAATCACTTCCGGCAGCGTGCTGCGCAGTTTAGTGGCGATGTGCATCGGCGAAGTGGCGATAAAGGTGTGAATACGGAAGGCGTCGGCCACGCGCAGCGATTCGTAAGCCGCGTCGATATCTTTCTCGACACAGCGCGCCAGACCACACACGCGGCTGTTTTTGATGGTCCGGGCAATAGTCTGCACGGATTCGAAATCACCCGGCGAAGAGACCGGAAAACCGACTTCCATTACATCCACGCCCATCCTTTCCAGCGCCAGGGCGATCTGCAGTTTTTCTTTAACACTCAGGCTGGCCTGTAATGCCTGTTCGCCGTCGCGCAGAGTGGTATCGAAAATTATTACTTGCTGGCTCATGGTCATCTTCCTTTTGCATTGACTTCGCCGGTGCTACGAGCATAAAAAAACCCGCGCAGTGGCGCGGGTTTTTTAACTTTCAGCAGGTTCGAATCAGTTGTTGATTTCGCCCACGAGTCTACCGCGCAAACTGGATGCGTTAAGTAGTAGACCGAGTAGACGAAAAGAACGTGACATGAATCAAACCTCGTAAAATGAGTGCTGCACATATTGGTACTGGATTCGCCTGGCGATGTCAACCCTAAGTGAAAGGGTATTTCTCTGGCCGGAAAAGGGCGATGTGCTGGGATTATCGGTCATCACAGAGCATTGCCATTAATTAACGGTGGCTTAGCGCGTTATGCCACTTTAAAAAATCTTTTAAAAAAGGCGGGTAATTTTAAGTTGCTGAATTCTATGTTTTTAGTAAGGCTTATTCGTCAGGTGGAAAAACAAGATAAAGCTTGTTGCTTAGCAGATTGTGATGTGGAAGAGGGATTTAAGAGTTAATCACGCCAGAAACGCGGTAACGGAAAAAATTGTGGGCTAAACACGCTTGCAATATGAAAATCATATTTCTTACAACACGCTGTAAATAATCTGCAAACCAGCATTTTCCTCTGTCCTTATGCCATCGCATTAGTTTATTCCTCCCGGGCGATAATCACGCGTCAGTGCCTTTTTTGTCACTGACAGCGCCGTGCCGCCTTATGACGTTTGCAGGCCGGGTTTTCTGCGGTTATGGTAATCGACCTACTCTCAAAAGAATCCACGCAGGTAGATTCCCTGTACCTGGAAGACGAAATGAATGGCGTCTTCTGAGCATAAACATAAGGTTTTGATCTTAATTGGCAATAAAGGGACAGATGCGAGCGGCACGCAGGATAGCGTTTGCTGGCGCAGCTGGCTCTCAAGCCTGGAGGCAGAAAATGGAGATGTTGTCAGGAGCCGAAATGGTCGTCCGTTCGTTAATCGATCAGGGCGTTAAGCAGGTATTCGGTTATCCGGGCGGTGCGGTGCTCGATATTTATGATGCGCTGCAAACGGTCGGTGGTATTGACCACGTGCTGGTGCGCCACGAGCAGGGCGCCGTACATATGGCGGATGGCCTGGCGCGCGCGACCGGCGAAGTCGGCGTGGTGCTGGTCACCTCAGGTCCTGGCGCCACCAACGCTATCACCGGTATTGCGACCGCCTATATGGATTCCATTCCGCTGGTGATCCTCTCCGGTCAGGTGCCGTCCTCGCTGATTGGCTATGACGCCTTCCAGGAGTGCGACATGGTGGGGATTTCGCGTCCGGTGGTGAAGCACAGCTTCCTGGTGAAAAGCACCGAAGAGATTCCGACAGTGCTGAAAAAAGCCTTCTGGCTGGCGGCCAGCGGTCGTCCGGGGCCGGTGGTGATCGATCTGCCAAAAGATATTCTGAATCCGGCTAACAAGCTGCCATACGTGTGGCCGGAAACCGTCAGCATGCGCTCTTACAATCCGACGCTGCAGGGCCACAAAGGCCAGATTAAGCGCGCGCTGCAGACGCTGCTGGCGGCGCACAAGCCGGTAATTTACGTCGGCGGCGGGGCCATTACTTCTGGCTGCGAGGCGGAACTGCTGCAGCTGGCAGAGCAGCTGAATATTCCGGTCACCACTTCGCTGATGGGGCTGGGCGCGTTCCCGGGCTCGCATCGCCAGTGTGTGGGCATGCTCGGTATGCACGGCACCTATGAAGCCAACATGACCATGCACAACGCCGATCTGATCTTTGGTATCGGCGTACGCTTTGACGACCGCACCACCAACAATCTGGCGAAGTATTGCCCGAATGCCACCGTGATGCACATTGACGTCGATCCAACCTCGATCTCTAAAACCGTCAGCGCCGATATTCCGATTGTCGGCGATGCCAGACAGACGCTGACGCAGATGCTGGAGCTGCTGGCGCAGAGCGAGGCGAAGCAGGAGCTCGATAGCCTGCGTGACTGGTGGCAGAGCATTGAAGGCTGGCGCAGCCGCAAATGCCTGGAATTTGACCGCAGCAGCGACAAAATCAAACCGCAGGCGGTGATCGAAACCATTTGTCGTCTGACACACGGTGAGGCGTATGTGACCTCGGACGTCGGCCAGCACCAGATGTTCGCTGCGCTTTACTACCAGTTCGATAAACCGCGCCGCTGGATCAATTCCGGCGGCCTCGGCACTATGGGCTTTGGCCTGCCGGCGGCACTCGGCGTGAAGATGGCGCTGCCGCAGGAGACCGTAATTTGCGTGACCGGCGACGGCAGTATCCAGATGAACATTCAGGAGCTGTCGACCGCGCTGCAGTACGACCTGCCGGTGCTGGTGCTGAACCTGAACAACCGCTTCCTCGGCATGGTGAAACAGTGGCAGGACATGATTTACTCCGGCCGCCATTCACAATCTTATATGGAGTCGCTGCCGGACTTCGTGCGCCTGGCGGAAGCCTATGGCCACGTGGGCATCGCGATTCAGCATCCGGCTGAGCTGGAAGAGAAGCTGCAGCTGGCGCTCGATACGCTGGCGAAAGGGCGTCTGGTGTTTGTGGATGTCACGGTGGACGGCAGCGAGCACGTCTACCCGATGCAGATTCGCGGTGGCGCGATGGATGAGATGTGGTTGAGCAAAACGGAGAGGACTTAATTATGCGTCGTATTTTATCAGTTCTGCTGGAGAACGAATCCGGCGCATTGTCGCGCGTGGTGGGGCTGTTTTCCCAGCGCGGCTATAACATTGAGAGCCTGACCGTCGCGCCGACCGACGATCCTACCCTGTCGCGCATGACCATTCAGACCGTGGGCGACCAGAAAGTGCTGGAGCAGATCGAAAAGCAGCTGCACAAGCTGGTGGACGTGTTACGCGTCAGCGAACTGGGGCAGGGCGCTTACGTCGAGCGTGAAATCATGCTGGTGAAGATTCAGGCCAGCGGGTACGGTCGCGAAGAGGTAAAACGCAGCGCGGAAATTTTCCGTGGGCAGATCATTGATGTGACGCCGACGCTGTACACGGTTCAGCTGGCCGGCACCAGCGATAAACTCGACGCGTTCCTCAACACCGTGCGTGAAGTGGCGGAAATCGTTGAAGTGGCGCGTTCCGGCATCGTCGGGGTATCACGCGGCGATCGCGTAATGCGTTAATACCGCAAAGTTATCATCGGTTTTCAAGCTAACCCGGCGGAATGCCGGGTTTTTTTATTTTATGCGCTTCGGCCGCTTGTGCATGAAAAGCGGTTGCTCAGCGTACTGTTCTGCGGTTAGATGTTACAAATGTTTTACCCTTAGCTACTCTGCGGACATTTTCGCCAGCCCTGGCTTATCAGAATTAAGGTGTCATCGTGAAACTGGATGAAATTGCGCGCCTGGCGGGCGTGTCGCGCACCACGGCGAGCTATGTCATCAATGGCAAAGCGCGGCAGTATCGTGTCAGCGACAAAACCGTTGAGAAAGTCATGGCGGTGGTGCGTGAGTACAACTATCACCCCAACGCGGTGGCTGCGGGCCTGCGCGCCGGACGCACCCGTTCGATTGGTCTGGTGATTCCCGATCTGGAAAACACCAGTTATACCCGCATCGCCAACTATCTCGAACGCCAGGCGCGTCAGCGCGGCTATCAGCTGCTGATTGCCTGTTCCGAAGATCAGCCGGATAACGAAATGCGCTGCATTGAGCACCTGCTGCAGCGTCAGGTGGATGCGATCATCGTCTCCACGTCGCTGCCGCCGGAACATCCGTTCTATCAGCGCTGGGTCAACGACCCGCTGCCGATTATCGCGCTGGACCGCGCGCTGGATCGTGAACACTTCACCAGCGTGGTTGGTGCCGATCAGGATGACGCGCAGGCGCTGGCGGCTGAATTGCGTCAGCTGCCGGTGAAAAACGTGCTGTTTCTCGGCGCGCTGCCGGAGCTGTCGGTCAGCTTCCTGCGTGAAATGGGGTTCCGCGAGGCGTGGCAGGGCGATGAGCGCCCGATCGATTTCATCTATTGCAACAGCTTTGACCGCGCCGCTGCGGCGACGCTGTTTGAAAAATACCTTGAAGACCACGCGATGCCCGGAGCACTGTTTACCACCTCGTTTGGCCTGTTGCAGGGGGTGATGGACGTGACGCTGAAGCGTGACGGCCGCTTGCCAACTGACCTGGCTATTGCGACTTTCGGCGACCACGAATTATTAGACTTTCTGGAGTGCCCGGTGCTGGCGGTAGGGCAGCGCCATCGCGATGTTGCTGAGCGTGTGCTGGAGCTGGTACTGGCTTCGCTGGATGAGCCACGCAAACCGAAGCCGGGTTTAACCCGTATCCGCCGTAATTTATTCCGCCGCGGACAATTAAGTCGTCGCGCTAAATGAAGCGTCGGGCGAGATGTCGCCCGCGCTAATTTCTCTCATCCATATTTAACCAGACGCACACGGGCGTAAAAAAGCGTAAATTATCATCGCCCCGGCTAACGAATTATCGGCGCTGGATTTTCTTATTTGTTTACATCTTCAGCAATCGCGCATAGCAGAGCTGACGCGATGGTGCTGGGCTTCCTTTCAGAAATCCCCTAAAATGCCGCCGCCGTCGCAGATTGGGGCAGAATAATCGCAGCGGTAAAATTGCGCTAATTTTCACCGATAAATCTGACGCAAATTTTTTTTATACTGTTATTCATCAGGTTAATTTTAAATTGACCTTTCATTCTCCTCTTATTCTTCTCTCCGGTTAATTTCATTCGGTGTAAAGAGTGATATTCACTTGCCGTTGCGGCTTGACAAGGATTTCATCGGCTCCGTAAACTCGTTTCGTGGTAAAAAGTGGGATAAAGTGGTGAAAACGGGTAACTGAGGGGTAGGGCTGGCATGTTCCGTGGAGCAACGTTAGTCAATCTCGACAGCAAAGGGCGCCTGGCGGTGCCGACGCGTTATCGCGAATTGCTGCTCGCAGAGTCTCAGGGTCAAATGGTTTGCACCATTGACCTCCATCAGCCCTGCCTGCTGCTTTATACCCTGCCCGAATGGGAAATTATTGAGAAAAAACTGGCCCGGTTATCCAGTATGAATCCGAACGAGCGTCGCGTGCAGCGTCTGCTGTTAGGACATGCCAGCGAGTGCCAGATGGATAACGCAGGCCGTTTACTGCTGGCGAACACGTTGCGCCAGCATGCGAGCCTGACCAAAGAAGTGATGCTGGTTGGACAGTTCAACAAGTTTGAGCTGTGGGATGAACAGACCTGGTATCAACAAGTTAAGGACGATATTGACGCAGAACAGTCAGCTCAGGAGCCTTTATCTGAGCGGTTGCAGGACTTGTCGCTATAGCTATGCAGGAAAATTTTAAACACACCACGGTGCTGCTGGATGAGGCGGTTAACGGCCTTAATATCAGGGAAGACGGCATTTATATTGACGGCACCTTTGGTCGCGGCGGTCACTCACGCCTGATCCTGTCGCAGCTTGGCGCGCACGGACAGTTACTGGCGATCGATCGCGATCCGCAAGCCATAGCCGCAGCCGCTGAGATAAACGATCCACGTTTCTCGATTGTGCACGGGCCGTTTTCAGCGCTGGCTGAGTATGCCGAAGAGCGCGGGCTGACCGGCAAAATCGACGGCGTACTGCTGGATTTGGGCGTCTCTTCGCCTCAGCTGGATGACGCCGAGCGCGGTTTCTCCTTTATGCGCGACGGGCCGCTGGATATGCGTATGGATCCGACGCGCGGTCAGTCGGCAGCCGAGTGGTTGCAGAGCGCGGAAGAGGCAGACATTGCGTTTGTGCTGAAAACCTACGGCGAAGAGCGCTTCGCAAAACGCATCGCCCGCGCCATCGTCGAGCGCAACCGGGAACAGCCGATGATGCGCACCAAAGAGCTGGCCGATCTGATTGCGGCGGCAACGCCGGTAAAAGACAAATTTAAGCATCCGGCGACGCGCAGCTTCCAGGCGATACGCATCTGGATCAACAGTGAGCTTGAAGAGATCGATATCGCGCTGAAAGGGGCATTGACGGTGCTGGCACCGGGCGGGCGTTTATCCATCATCAGCTTCCACTCGCTGGAGGATCGGCTGGTGAAGCGCTTTATGCGTGACCAGAGCCGTGGTCCGCAGGTGCCGGCCGGGATTCCGATGACCGAAAGCCAGCTGAAAGCGCTGGGCGGACGTGAACTGAAAACCCTCGGCAAGCTGATTCCTGGCGAAGCCGAAGTCAAAGACAACCCGCGCGCGCGCAGTTCGGTCCTGCGTATCGCTGAGAGAACCGCATCGTGATTGGCAATGAGCGTCACAGCCTGCCCGGCGTCATTGGTGGCGATCTGCTGCGTTTTGGCAAGATCCCGCTGCTGCTGCTGATCGCCGTGCTGGTTTCTTCGGTGCTGGTGGTGACCACCACGCATAAGACCCGTCTGCTGACGGCGCAGCGTGAGCAGCTGGTGCTGGAGCGTGATGCGCTGGATATCGAATGGCGCAACCTGATCCTCGAAGAGAATGCGCTGGGCGATCACAGCCGGGTAGAACGGATAGCAACCGATAAGCTGCAGTTGCAGCATGTTGATCCTTCCCAGGAAAATATTGTGGTGCAGAAATAAGGAATCGCAGACCTCAATGAGCGGCGCAGGCAAAACGCTGAAGTTAAGAAAACAGGAAGATAAGGCCAGCTTTGTAAGCTGGCGTTTTGCGTTGCTGTGCGGCTGTATTCTTCTGGCGCTGGGTGGATTGCTGTCGCGCGTGGCGTGGCTGCAGGTCATCAGCCCGGATAAGCTGGTGAAGGAAGGCGATTTACGTTCGCTGCGAGTGCAGGAAGTGCCTACCGCGCGCGGCATGATCAGCGATCGCGCCGGACGCCCGCTGGCGGTAAGCGTGCCGGTTAACGCCATCTGGGTCGATCCCAAAGAGCTGACCGAGCACGGCGGCGTCACCGTTGATAGCCGCTGGAAAGCGCTGTCGGATGCGCTGTCGATCCCGCTTGATCAGCTGGCGGCGCGCGTCAACGCCAATCCAAAAGGGCGCTTTATTTACCTCGCCCGTCAGGTTAACCCGGCGATTGGCGAATATGTGAAAAAGCTCAAGCTGCCCGGTATTTACCTGCGCCAGGAGTCGCGCCGCTACTATCCGGCCGGCCAGGTCACTGCCCACCTGATTGGCTTCACCAACATTGACGGCCAGGGCATTGAAGGCATCGAGAAGAGCTTCGATAAATGGCTGACCGGTGAGCCGGGCGAACGTACCGTGCGCAAAGACCGCTACGGGCGGGTGATTGAGGATATCTCCTCGGTCGATAGCCGCGCCGCGCACAACCTGACGCTGAGCATCGACGAGCGCCTGCAGGCGCTGGTGTACCGCGAACTGAACAATGCTGTTGCCTTCAACAAAGCCGAATCGGGCACTGCGGTGCTGGTGGACGTGAACACCGGCGAAGTGCTGGCGATGGCCAACAGCCCGGCTTACAACCCCAATAATCTCAGCAACACGCCGAAAGACGTGATGCGTAACCGCGCTATTACCGACATCTTCGAGCCAGGCTCCACCGTGAAGCCAATGGTGGTGATGACCGCACTGCAGCGCGGCGTGGTGAAAGAGAACAGCGTTCTGAACACCGTGCCGTATCGCGTCAATGGTCATGAGATCAAAGACGTGGCGCGCTATAACGAATTGACCCTTACCGGGGTTCTGCAGAAGTCGAGTAACGTCGGGGTTTCGCGCCTCGCGTTAGCGATGCCCTCCTCAGCGCTGGTAGAAACTTACGCGCGCTTTGGCCTGGGTAAACCGACCAATTTGGGGCTGGTCGGGGAAAGTAGTGGCTTATACCCTCAAAAACAACGGTGGTCTGACATAGAGAGGGCCACCTTCTCTTTCGGCTACGGGCTAATGGTAACACCGTTACAGTTAGCGCGAGTCTACGCAACCATTGGCAGCTACGGCATCAACCGCCCGCTGTCGATTACCAAAGTTGACCCGCCGGTGGCGGGCGAGCGCGTTTTCCCGGAAGACCTGGTGAAAACCGTGATGCACATGATGGAAAGCGTGGCGCTGCCGGGTGGCGGTGGTGTTAAAGCCGCCATCAAGGGCTATCGCATCGCGATCAAAACCGGTACCGCGAAAAAAGTCGGTCCGGACGGACGCTACGTCAATAAATACATTGCTTACACCGCGGGCGTTGCGCCTGCCAGTCGCCCGCGTTTTGCGCTGGTGGTGGTGATCAACGATCCCCAGGCCGGTAAATATTATGGTGGTGCGGTTTCTGCACCGGTGTTTGGCGCCATCATGGGCGGTGTCCTGCGCACCATGAACATTGAACCGGATGCGCTGCCAACGGTGGATAAAAACGAGTTGGTGAAGAATAAGAGAAGTGAGGAATCAAGTGACAGATCGTAACCTGCGCGACTTGCTGGCCCCGTGGGTGCCTGGCGCGCCGGCGCGTCCACTCCGTGACATGACACTGGACAGCCGCGCTGCGGCTGCTGGCGATCTGTTTATCGCCGTGGCGGGCCATCATGCTGATGGACGTCGATTTATTCCACAGGCCATCGCCCAGGGTGTGGCGGCGGTCATTGCCGAGGCTGAAGGTGAAGCCAGCGATGGTGATATCCGCGAGATGCACGGCGTCCCGGTTATCTATCTGGCTCAGCTGCCGCAACGCCTTTCCGCGCTGGCCGGGCGTTTCTACCAGCAGCCGGCTGACAAACTGAAGCTGATTGGTTTGACTGGCACTAACGGTAAAACCACCACCACGCAGCTGATTGCGCAGTGGGCCAACCTGCTGGGCGAAACCGGCGCGGTGATGGGCACGGTGGGCAATGGCCTGTACGGTCAGCTGGTGCCGAGTGAAAACACCACCGGTTCGGCGGTGGATGTACAGCATATTATGCACGACCTGGTCGGGCAGGGGGCTACCGTGGCGGCGATGGAAGTCTCTTCGCACGGTCTGGTGCAGCATCGCGTGGCCGCGCTGCCGTTTGCCGCCGCGGTATTTACCAATCTGAGCCGCGATCACCTTGATTATCACGGTGACATGCAGGGCTACGAATCGGCCAAGTGGCTGCTGTTCTCTGAGCATCAGGTAGGCGAGGCCATCATCAACGCTGATGATGAAGTGGGCCGCCGCTGGCTGGAAAAATTACCGGATGCCGTGGCCGTTACGCTGGGCAACAATCTGCAGCCCGGCTGTCGTGGCCGCTGGCTGCAGGCGACGGCGATCGATTATCACGACGGCGGCGCACACGTGCAGTTCAGTTCGAGCTGGGGCAACGGCGAGTTTGACAGCCGCCTGATGGGCGCCTTTAACGTCAGCAATCTGCTGCTGGCGCTGGCGACACTGCTGACGCTGGATTATCCGCTCGACACGCTGGTGGCCAGTGCCAGCCAGCTGCAGCCGGTGTGCGGGCGTATGGAAGTGTTCACCGCCGCGCACAAGCCGACGGTGGTGGTGGATTACGCACATACGCCAGACGCGCTGGAAAAAGCGCTGGAAGCGGCCCGGCTGCACTGCAAGGGCCAACTGTGGTGCGTATTTGGCTGCGGTGGCGACCGTGACAAAGGCAAACGCCCGCTGATGGGCGCGATTGCCGAACAGTTTGCCGATATCGTGGTGATCACCGATGACAATCCGCGGAGCGAAGAGCCGACGGCGATTGTTAACGACATTCTCACCGGCCTGCTCGATCCGGGCCGGGCCCGCGTCATTGCAGGACGAGCGCAGGCGGTCACCCATGCGGTGATGCAGGCCAGCGCCGACGATATCGTGCTGGTGGCCGGTAAAGGCCATGAAGATTATCAAATCATCGGCAATCGCCGCCTTGACTACTCTGACCGCGACACCGTCGCCCGTTTGCTGGGGGTAATGGCATGATTCCGGTTACGCTGAAAACCCTGGCAGAGATTAGCGGTGGGCAACTGCACGGCAGCGATCTCACGATTGCGGATGTCACCACGGATACCCGTAAAGCTACCCCAGGCAGCCTGTTTGTGGCGCTGGTGGGTGAACGTTTTGATGCGCACGATTTTGCCGCCGACGCTATCGCCTGTGGCGCACAGGCGCTGCTGGTGAATCGTCGTTTAGCGGTTGACGTGCCGCAGGTGGTGGTCGCTGACACGCGTATCGCCTTTGGTCAGCTCGGCGCCTGGGTGCGTCAGCAGTCGAAAGCGCGCGTGGTGGGGCTGACCGGCTCCTCCGGTAAAACCTCCGTGAAAGAGATGACCGCGGCGATTCTGCGCCAGTGCGGTGAAACGTTGTATACCGCCGGTAATCTTAACAACGATTACGGCGTGCCGATGACGCTGCTGCGTCTTACCCCGCAACACGCGTATGCCGTGATTGAAATGGGCGCGAACCATCAGGGTGAAATCGCCTACACCACCAATCTGGTGCGTCCGGAAACCGCGCTGGTCAACAATCTGGCGGCGGCGCATCTGGAAGGCTTCGGTTCGCTGGCGGGCGTGGCAAAAGCCAAAGGCGAAATCTTTGGCGGCTTACCGGTGCACGGCACCGCAATCATCAACGCCGACAGCAACGATCTGCCTAACTGGCAGCCGCAGTTTGCTGACAAAACTCTGTGGCGCTTTTCGCCGCAGCCGATGGCTGACGCGGAGTTCCGCGCCAGCGATATCGTGCTGCGCGCTGACGCCACGCTGTTTACCCTGCACACGCCGCGCGGTGACATCGCCGTCGAGCTGCCGCTGCCGGGCCGGCACAATATCGCTAATGCGCTGGCTGCTGCCGCGCTGGCGCTGTCGGTTGACGCGCCGTTAACCGCTATCCAGTCTGGCCTTAAAACCTTACAGCCCGTTCCTGGGCGCCTGTTCCCGATTCGCCTCGCCGGTAATCAGCTGCTGCTGGATGACAGCTACAACGCTAACGTTGGTTCGATGACCGCCGCTGCGCAGGTGCTGGGCGATATGCCGGGCTTCCGCGTCATGGTGGTCGGCGACATGGGCGAGCTGGGCGACGAAGCCGAAGCCTGTCATCGTCAGGTGGGCGAAGCGGCGAAAGCCGCCGGTATTGATTGTGTGCTGAGCACCGGCAGCTTCAGCCATTTGATTAGTGAAAGCAGCGGCCGGGGCGAACATTTCGCCAGTAAAGCTGAACTGACTGAACGTTTACGCACGCTGCTGTCCCAACATGCGGACATCACTATTTTGGTTAAAGGTTCACGTAGTGCCGCCATGGAGCAGGTAGTACAGAGCTTACAGGAGAAAGGAACATGCTAGTCTGGCTGGCCGAACATCTGGTCGCATTTTATTCCGGCTTTAACGTCTTTTCCTATCTGACGTTTCGCGCCATTGTCAGCCTGCTGACCGCTCTGTTCATCTCTTTATGGATGGGCCCGCGCCTGATCGCCTGGCTGCAGAAACTGCAGATTGGCCAGGTGGTACGTAACGATGGTCCGGAGTCGCACTTCAGCAAGCGCGGCACGCCGACCATGGGCGGCATAATGATTCTGACCTCCATCACGGTTTCGGTGCTGATGTGGGCTTATCCGTCCAATCCTTACGTCTGGTGCGTGCTGGTGGTGCTGGTCGGTTTTGGCGTAATTGGCTTTGTTGATGACTATCGCAAAGTGGTGCGTAAAGACACTAAGGGCCTGATCGCGCGCTGGAAATATTTCTGGATGTCGGTGATTTCGCTCGGCGTGGCGTTCGCGCTGTTCATCGCCGGTAAAGATACGCCTGCCACACAGCTGGTGGTGCCGTTCTTCAAAGATGTTATGCCGCAGCTCGGCCTGTTCTACGTGGTGCTGGCCTACTTTGTGATTGTCGGAACCGGTAATGCGGTAAACCTGACAGACGGTCTGGATGGTCTGGCCATCATGCCAACGGTGTTTGTCGCGGCGGGATTTGCGCTGGTGGCCTGGGCGACCGGTAACGTGAAATTTGCCGAGTATCTGCACATCCCGTATCTGCGTCACGCCGGTGAGCTGGTGATTGTCTGTACCGCGATTGTCGGGGCCGGTCTCGGCTTCCTGTGGTTCAACACCTATCCGGCGCAGGTCTTTATGGGCGACGTGGGTTCGCTGGCGCTGGGTGGCGCACTGGGTACGCTGGCAGTGCTGCTGCGTCAGGAATTTTTGCTGGTGATAATGGGCGGCGTATTTGTGGTCGAGACGCTGTCGGTGATTCTGCAGGTGGGATCGTTCAAGCTGCGCGGTCAGCGTATTTTCCGCATGGCGCCGATTCACCATCACTATGAACTGAAAGGCTGGCCGGAGCCGCGTGTGATCGTGCGCTTCTGGATTATTTCGCTGATGCTGGTGCTGATTGGCCTGGCAACGCTCAAGGTACGTTAATCATGGCTGACTATCGGGGCAGAAAAGTCGTCATCATTGGATTAGGCATCACCGGCCTGTCCTGTGTTGATTTCTTCCTCGCGCAGGGCGTAACGCCCCGCGTGATGGATACCCGTGTGTCACCGCCGGGGCTGGACAAACTGCCAGAGCAGGTGGAGCGCCACGTTGGCGGTATCAACAGCGACTGGCTGCTGGCATGCGATCTGATCATCGCCAGCCCGGGCATCGCGCTGGCGCACCCGGCGCTGAGCGAAGCGGCCGACGCCGGCATTGAAATTGTCGGCGATATCGAACTGTTCTGCCGTGAAGCGCAGGCGCCGATTGTGGCGATCACCGGTTCCAATGGCAAAAGTACCGTCACCACGCTGGTGGGCGAAATGGCGCGCGCCGCGGGCTGGCAGGTGGGCGTAGGCGGCAACATTGGGCTGCCAGCGCTGACGCTGCTCAAATCGCCGGCGCAGCTGTATGTGCTGGAGCTTTCCAGCTTCCAGCTGGAAACCACCCACAGCCTGAAAGCGGCGGCGGCAACCATCCTCAACGTCACTGAGGATCATATGGATCGCTATCCGCTCGGCATGCAGCAGTACCGCGCCGCTAAATTACGCATCTATGAAAACGCGGATATCTGCGTGGTGAATGCCGACGATGGCATGACCATGCCGGTGCGCGGCGCCGATCGCCGCTGCGTCAGCTTTGGCATCGACGTTGGCGATTATCACCTCAACCAGCAGCAGGGCAGTACCTGGCTGCGGGTGAAGGGCGAGAAAGTCCTTAATACCGACGAGATGAAGCTGGTCGGGCAGCACAATTACACCAATGCGCTGGCCGCGCTGGCGCTGGCCGATGCGGTGAATATCCCGCGCGCCTCCAGCCTGAAAGCGTTAACCACCTACAGCGGACTGCCGCATCGCTTCCAGCTGGCGCACGAAGCGCATGGCGTGCGCTGGATTAATGATTCGAAAGCCACCAACGTGGGCAGCACCGAAGCCGCGCTTAACGGCCTGCAGGTGAAAGGCACGCTGTGGCTGCTGCTGGGTGGCGATGGCAAAGGGGCGGACTTTACGCCGCTGGCGCGCTATCTGCAGGGCGACAACGTGCGGCTGTTCTGCTTTGGCCGCGACGGCGATGCGCTGGCCGCGCTGCGTCCGGCAGTGGCGACGCGCACCGACACGCTCGAACAGGCGATGACGCAGATTGCCGCGCAGGTGCAGGCGGGCGACCTGGTGCTGCTGTCACCGGCGTGCGCCAGCCTCGACCAGTTCCGTAATTTTGAACAGCGCGGCGATCGCTTCGCGCAACTGGCGAAGGAGCTGAGCTGATGCGTATTCCCGGAGCCAGTATCGCCAGTTTTATTTCGCTGCGCCTGCGTGATTGGGTGATGGGCGCGCGCGACAACGACGACGCGCCGGTAGTGCTGTATGACCGCACGCTGCTGTGGCTGACATTTGGCCTGGCGATTATCGGTTTTGTCATGGTCACCTCGGCGTCGATGCCGGTTGGACAGCGTCTTAACGACGATCCGTTCTACTTTGCCAAGCGAGATGCCTTTTATATCGCACTGGCGCTGGGGATGGCGTTAGTGACGCTGCGCGTACCGATGGATTTCTGGCAGCGCTACAGCAACGCGATGCTGATGGCCTCGGTGGCGATGCTGCTGATCGTACTGGTGGTCGGTAGCTCGGTTAACGGTGCATCGCGCTGGATCGCGCTCGGGCCGCTGCGTATTCAGCCGGCGGAGTTATCCAAGCTGTCGCTGTTCTGTTATCTCGCCAGTTATCTGGTGCGCAAAGTGGAAGAGGTGCGGAACAACTTCTGGGGCTTCTGTAAGCCGATGGGCGTGATGGTGGTGCTGGCGGTGCTGCTGCTGGCCCAGCCGGACCTCGGCACCGTGGTGGTGCTGTTTGTTACCACGCTGGCGATGCTGTTCCTGGCGGGCGCCAAACTGTGGCAGTTCCTGGCGATTATCGGCTCCGGCATTTTCGCCGTGGTGCTGCTGATTATCGCGGAACCTTACCGTATGCGCCGCGTGACCTCCTTCTGGAACCCGTGGGAAGATCCATTCGGCAGCGGCTACCAGCTGACCCAGTCGCTGATGGCGTTTGGCCGCGGTGAGTTCTGGGGGCAGGGCCTGGGCAACTCGGTGCAGAAACTGGAGTATCTGCCGGAAGCGCATACCGACTTTATCTTCTCAATTATCGGTGAAGAGTTGGGTTATGTCGGTGTGGTTTTGGCGCTGTTGATGGTATTCTTCGTCGCTTTTCGCGCAATGTCGATTGGCCGTCGCGCGCTGGAGATCGACCAGCGTTTTTCCGGCTTCCTCGCCTGTTCCATTGGCGTGTGGTTTAGCTTCCAGGCGCTGGTTAACGTTGGTGCGGCGGCGGGTATGCTGCCGACCAAGGGCCTGACGCTGCCGCTGATCAGTTACGGTGGATCGAGTCTGATCATTATGTCGACCGCCATCGTGTTTTTATTGCGCATAGATTATGAAACACGTCTGGCAAAAGCCCAGGCGTTTACCCGAGGTGCCCGATGAGTGGTAAACGGCTGATGGTCATGGCAGGGGGGACCGGCGGACATGTGTTTCCCGGACTGGCCGTGGCGCATCATCTGATCGAACAAGGCTGGCAGGTGCGCTGGCTGGGAACGGCAGACCGGATGGAAGCCGATCTGGTGCCAAAGCATGGCATCGATATCGACTTCATCCGCATCAGCGGACTGCGCGGTAAAGGCGTAAAGGCCCTGCTGCTGGCACCGGTGCGCATCTTCAATGCGTGGCGCCAGGCGCGCCGCATCATGAAAAACTGGCAGCCGGATGTGGTGCTGGGCATGGGCGGTTATGTTTCCGGGCCGGGCGGCCTTGCGGCGTGGAGTTGCGGCATCCCGGTGGTGCTGCACGAGCAGAACGGTATTGCCGGGCTGACCAATAAGTGGCTGGCGAAAATCGCTACCACAGTGATGCAGGCCTTTCCGGGCGCGTTCCCCACTGCTGAGGTGGTGGGCAACCCGGTGCGTAATGATGTGCTGGCGCTGCCGCTGCCGGCGCAGCGTCTGGCACACCGCAGCGGGCCGATTCGCGTGCTGGTGATTGGCGGTAGTCAGGGGGCGCGCATCCTCAATCAGATCGTGCCGCAGGTCGCCGCCGAACTGGGTGACGCCATCACGCTGTGGCATCAGACCGGCAAAGGCGCACGGGAGACCGTGCAGCAGGCGTATCAGGCCGCTGGCCAGCCGCAGCATAAGGTCACCGAGTTCATCGATGACATGGCGCAAGCCTATGCGTGGGCCGATGTGGTGGTGTGCCGCTCCGGCGCGCTGACCGTCAGTGAAGTGGCGGCGGCGGGTTTACCGGCGATTTTCGTGCCGTTCCAGCACAAAGATCGTCAGCAGTACTGGAATGCGCTGCCGCTGGAAAAAGCCGGCGCGGCCAAAATTTTCGAGCAGCCGCAGTTTACTGCTGCGGCCGTCGCAGACACGCTGCGCCACTGGGATCGCGCCACGCTGCTGGCGATGGCGAAAAAAGCCCGCCAGGTCGCGATTCCTGATGCGACCGAACGGGTGGCACAAGAGGTTGCGCGCGTCGCGAAGTAAGTTAACCGGTCAGTTTGACTGGCCTGCATCTGAATGCAGGTGCAAACGGGAAAACAGGTAACAGAGACAGATGAATACACAACAATTGGCAAAACTGCGTTCTATTGTGCCCGAGATGCGTCGCGTCCGGCACATCCACTTTGTCGGCATCGGCGGTGCCGGCATGGGCGGTATTGCCGAGGTGTTGGCGAACGAAGGCTATCACATTAGCGGCTCCGATCTGGCGCCCAATCCGGTTACGCAGCATCTGGCCTCGCTGGGCGCGACCATTTACTTCAACCATCGCCCGGAAAATGTTACCGATGCCAGCGTCGTCGTGGTTTCTACCGCCGTGGCGCAGGACAACCCGGAGCTGGTGGCGGCGCGTGAGCAGCGTATCCCGGTGATCCGCCGGGCGGAGATGCTGGCTGAGCTGATGCGTTTCCGGCACGGCATCGCGATTGCCGGCACGCACGGTAAAACCACCACCACCGCGATGGTGACCAGTATTTATGCGGAAGGCGGTCTCGATCCGACGTTCGTCAATGGCGGTCTGGTCAAAGCGGCGGGTACGCACGCGCGCCTCGGCAGCAGCCGTTATCTGATTGCGGAAGCGGATGAAAGCGACGCGTCTTTCCTGCATCTGCAACCGATGGTGGCGATTGTCACTAACATCGAAGCGGATCACATGGATACCTATCAGGGCGATTTTGAGAACCTGAAGCAGACGTTTATTAACTTCCTGCACAACCTGCCGTTCTACGGGCGCGCGGTGATGTGCGTGGACGATGTGGTGATTCGCGATCTGATTCCGCGCGTGGGCCGTCAGGTCACCACTTATGGTTTCAGCGACGATGCGGATGTGCGGGTCGAAAACTACGAACAGCGCGGCGCGCAGGGCCACTTCACCCTGATTCGTCAGGACAAGCCGGTGCTGCACGTGACGCTGAATGCGCCGGGTCGCCATAACGCGCTGAACGCCGCGGCAGCCGTGGCGGTTGCCAGCGAAGAGGGCATTGACGACAACGCCATTCTGGCAGCGCTGGAGAGTTTCCAGGGCACCGGTCGCCGTTTCGACGTGCTGGGCGAGTTTGACACCGCTGCCGTTAACGGTAAGCCAGGCAGCGCGATGCTGGTCGACGATTATGGCCATCATCCGACCGAAGTGGATGTCACCATCAAAGCGGCGCGCGCCGGCTGGCCAGAGAAAAAGCTGGTGATGGTATTTCAGCCGCATCGCTACACGCGCACCCGCGACCTGTTCGATGATTTCGCCAATGTGCTGTCTCAGGTGGATGTGTTACTGATGCTGGATGTCTACCCGGCGGGCGAAGCTGCTATTCCGGGCGCGGACAGCCGTTCACTGTGCCGTGCCATCCGCAATCGCGGCAAGGTCGATCCGATTCTGGTCTCCGAGCACGAAGCGCTGCCGGATGCGCTGGCACCGCTGCTGTCCGGCGACGATCTGGTGATTGTGCAGGGCGCCGGCAACATCGGCAAAATTGCCCGCAAGCTGGCTGAGATTCAGCTGCAGCCGGCTCTGAACACGGAGGCGCGCCATGGCTGAGAAAGTCGCGGTATTGATGGGCGGTACCTCCGCCGAGCGCGAGGTGTCACTGATGTCCGGCAGCGCGGTGCTGGCGGGACTACGCGAGATGGGCATTGATGCGCACGGTGTCGACACCCGTGATGTCTCAGTGCTGGACCTTCGGCAGCAGGGCTTTGCCAAAGCGTTTATCGCGCTGCACGGTCGCGGTGGCGAAGACGGCACGCTGCAGGCGCTGCTGGAGTTTCTGCAACTGCCCTACACCGGCAGCGGCGTCATGGCGTCGGCCATCACCATGGATAAACTGCGCAGCAAACTGCTGTGGCAGGGCAGGGGATTGCCGGCGGGCAAATTTGTCTGGCTGACGCGCCAGCAGTATGAGCTGGGGCTGGATGCCGCAGCGCAGGCGTCGATCGCCGCGCTCGGACTGCCGCTGTTTGTGAAGCCAAGCTGTGAAGGTTCCAGCGTCGGCATCAGCCGCGTGAACCAGGCGGAGGCGCTGCCAGCCGCGCTGCAGGAGGCGTTTCGCCATGATGATGACGTGCTGGTGGAAGCTTTTCTCAGCGGTGCCGAATACACCGTGGGCATCGTCGGCGACGAAATTCTGCCGTCAATCAGAATTCAGACCGCCAGCGAGTTCTATGACTATGAAGCAAAATACATTTCTGACGATACTCAATACTTCTGCCCGAGCGGCCTGAGTGCGGAGAAAGAGGCGGAACTGCAGACATTAGTGCTGGCCGCGTGGCGCGCGTTAGGCTGCAGCGGCTGGGGACGGGTTGATGTGATGGTCGACGGTGACGGCAACTTCCAGCTGCTGGAAGTGAACACCTCGCCAGGCATGACCAGCCACAGCCTGGTGCCGATGGCGGCAAAGCAGGCGGGATACAGCTTCCCGCAACTGGTGGCGCGCATTCTGGAGCTGGCTGACTGATATGTCTCAGGCGGCACTGCGCGTTAGAAATCGCGAACCTCAGGAGCGTGCGCGCTCCGGACGGAGCAACGGAGCACGGCTGTTTGGCATCGTGTTCCTGCTGCTGGTGATGGGCATCATGGTGGCTGGCGGCCTGGTGGTGCTGAAGTGGATGAATGATGCGTCGCGTCTGCCGCTGTCGAAGCTGGTGGTGACGGGCGAAACCCACTACACCACGCACGATGATATTCGTCAGGCGATTTTATCGCTCGGCGCGCCGGGAACGTTCATGTCGCAGAACGTGGACATTATCCAGCAGCAGATCGAGCGGTTACCGTGGATTAAACAGGTTAGCGTGCGCAAGCAGTGGCCTGATGAGCTGAAGATAAACCTGGTGGAGTTTGTCCCGGTGGCACGCTGGAATGACTCGCACATGGTGGACGCCGATGGCGTCTCCTTCAGCGTCCCGGCCAGCCACATCGGCAAAGAGACGTTGCCGATGCTGTATGGGCCGGAAGGCAGTGAGAAAGAGGTATTGGCCGGCTATCACACCATGAGTGATGTGCTGCGGGCCAGTAAGTTTACCCTGAAGGTCGCGTCGATGACGGCGCGGCGCTCGTGGCAGCTGGTGACCAGCGACGATGTGCGCATCGAACTGGGGCGCAGCGATACCATGAAGCGTCTGAACCGTTTTATTGAGCTCTATCCGGAGTTGCAGCAGCAGGGCCAGAGTCAGAACCAGCGCATCAGCTATGTTGATCTACGCTATGACTCCGGCGCCGCAGTAGGCTGGGCACCGGCACCGATTGAGCCACAGGACAGTAATCAGCAACAAAACCAGGCACAGGCTAAACCACAATGATCAAGGCAACGGACAGAAAACTGGTAGTAGGACTTGAAATCGGCACTGCGAAGGTCGCCGCCCTGGTTGGGGAAATTCTGCCCGATGGTATGGTCAACATTATTGGCGTCGGCAGCTGCCCGTCCCGCGGTATGGACAAAGGCGGCGTGAACGATCTGGAGTCGGTGGTGAAGTGCGTTCAGCGCGCCATCGACCAGGCGGAATTGATGGCAGACTGCCAGATTTCGTCGGTATACCTTGCTTTATCGGGCAAACATATTAGTTGTCAGAACGAAATCGGGATGGTTCCGATTTCCGAAGAGGAAGTCACTCAGGATGATGTGGAAAACGTGGTGCATACGGCGAAATCCGTTCGCGTGCGCGACGAACATCGTATTCTGCATGTGATTCCACAGGAATACGCCATCGATTATCAGGAAGGCATCAAAAATCCGGTTGGCCTTTCCGGCGTGCGTATGCAGGCCAAGGTGCATCTCATCACCTGCCACAACGATATGGCAAAAAATATCGTGAAAGCCGTTGAACGTTGTGGCCTGAAAGTTGACCAACTGATTTTTGCCGGACTGGCATCCAGTTTTTCGGTGCTGACCGAAGATGAACGTGAGCTGGGAGTCTGTGTTGTTGACATCGGTGGCGGTACAATGGATATCGCGGTGTACACCGGCGGCGCGCTGCGTCATACCAAAGTGATTCCCTATGCCGGGAACGTGGTGACCAGCGACATCGCCTATGCCTTTGGCACACCGCCAACCGATGCCGAAGCGATTAAAGTGCGTCATGGTTGTGCGCTGGGTTCGATTGTCGGCAAAGACGAAAACGTCGAGGTGCCGAGCGTGGGTGGACGTCCGCCGCGCAGCCTGCAGCGCCAGACGCTGGCAGAAGTGATTGAGCCGCGTTACACCGAACTGCTGAATCTGGTTAATGACGAGATTCTGCAACTGCAGGAGCAACTGCGCCAGCAGGGCGTGAAGCACCATCTGGCAGCCGGTATTGTGCTGACCGGCGGTGCGGCGCAGATTGAAGGTCTGGCGGCCTGTGCACAGCGGGTGTTTCACACCCAGGTGCGCATCGGTCAGCCGCTTAACATCACCGGCCTGACGGATTATGCGCAGGAGCCGTACTACTCGACGGCGGTTGGCCTGCTGCATTACGGCAAAGAGTCACACATGAACGGTGATGCAGAAACGGAAAAACGTGCTTCAGTGGGCAATTGGTTTAAACGCATCAACAGCTGGCTGAAGAAAGAGTTTTAATTTTTTGAAAAAGGAGATCATCAGGCAATGTTTATGATCTCCAGGCGACAGGCACATAACGGAGAGAAATCATGTTTGAACCTATGGAATTAACCAATGACGCGGTGATTAAAGTCATCGGCGTCGGCGGTGGCGGTGGCAACGCCGTAGAGCACATGGTACGCGAGCGTATCGAAGGTGTGGAATTCTTCGCTGTGAATACCGACGCGCAGGCGTTGCGTAAAACGGCGGTCGGCCAGACGATTCAGATCGGGACCAATATCACCAAAGGTCTCGGTGCGGGTGCTAACCCGGAAGTCGGTCGTACCTCGGCGGAAGAGGATCGCGAAGCACTGCGTTCTGCGCTGGAAGGGGCAGACATGGTGTTTATCGCCGCGGGCATGGGTGGCGGTACTGGTACCGGTGCAGCTCCTGTGGTGGCTGAAGTAGCCAAAGATTTAGGTATCCTGACGGTTGCGGTGGTGACGAAGCCCTTCAACTTCGAAGGGAAAAAACGCATGGCGTTTGCTGAGCAGGGTATCGCAGAGCTGTCCAAACATGTTGATTCACTGATCACCATTCCTAACGACAAGCTGCTGAAAGTGCTGGGCCGTGGTATCTCTCTGCTGGATGCCTTCGGTGCGGCTAACGACGTGCTGAAAGGTGCGGTGCAGGGTATCGCAGAACTGATTACCCGTCCGGGTCTGATGAACGTCGACTTCGCCGACGTGCGTACTGTGATGTCAGAAATGGGTTACGCGATGATGGGTTCTGGCGTTGCCTGTGGTGAAGACCGTGCTGAAGAAGCGGCCGAAATGGCGATCTCCAGCCCGCTGCTGGAAGATATCGATCTGTCGGGTGCGCGTGGCGTGCTGGTCAACATCACGGCGGGCTTCGACCTGCGCCTGGATGAGTTCGAAACCGTGGGTAACACTATCCGCGCCTTCGCCTCGGACAACGCGACCGTGGTTATCGGTACCTCGCTGGATCCAGAGATGAACGACGAGCTGCGCGTCACCGTGGTGGCGACCGGTATCGGCATGGACAAGCGTCCGGAAATCACTCTGGTGACTAATAAGCCTGCGACTCAGCCGGTCATGGATCATCGCTACCAGCAGCACGGCATGGCGCCGCTGCCGCAGGAGCAGAAACCGGCCGCGAAAGTGGTGAATGATCAGCCAGCGTCATCCAGCAAAGAGCCTGACTATCTTGATATTCCAGCCTTCCTGCGTAAACAGGCAGACTAAGAATATCCTGAGAATTGGGATTCTCCGCTCTTTGTGCTAAAGTATTCGCCCGCCGGTAATTTATACTGGCGGTCGGATGGGTAATATTGCGAGATAATGCGATGATCAAACAAAGGACATTAAAACGTATTGTTCAGGCGACTGGCGTCGGTTTGCATACCGGCAAAAAAGTCACGCTGACTTTACGCCCTGCGTCGGCTAATACCGGGGTCATCTATCGTCGCACTGACTTGAATCCACCGGTTGATTTCCCGGCTGATGCAAAATACGTGCGCGACACCATGCTGAGTACCTGCCTGGTGAATGATGAAGGCGTGCGTATTTCGACGGTTGAACACCTGAATGCTGCATTGGCAGGTCTGGGTATCGACAACATTATTGTTGAAGTCGATGCGCCAGAAATTCCGATCATGGATGGCAGTGCCGCGCCTTTTGTTTATTTGCTGATGGATGCCGGTGTCGAAGAGCTGAACAGCGCGAAGAAATTCGTGCGCGTGAAGCAAACGGTACGGGTTGAAGATGGCGATAAGTGGGCCGAGATTAAACCGTACAACGGTTTTTCACTCGACTTCACCATCGACTTCAAACATCCGGCGATCGACTCAAGCTCGCAGCGTTACCAGCTCAATTTCTCGGCTGAATCCTTTGTGCGTCAGATTAGCCGTGCGCGCACCTTCGGCTTTATGCGTGAAATCGAATATCTGCAGTCTAAAGGCCTGTGCCTGGGCGGTAGTTTAGATTGTGCGATTGGCCTCGATGACTTCCGCGTATTGAATGAAGATGGCCTGCGCTTTGAAGATGAGTTCGTGCGTCACAAAATGCTGGACGCCATCGGCGACCTGTTCATGTGTGGTCATAACGTGATTGGCGCATTCTCTGCGTTCAAGTCCGGCCATGCGCTGAACAACAAGCTGTTGCAGGCGGTACTGGCGAAGCAGGAAGCCTGGGAATGGGCGACCTTCGAAGACGAAGCTGAACTGCCACTGGCCTTCAAAGCGCCAAATTTAGTGCTGGCTTAATTAGTCAGCCATCAAACGGCGGGCTTCCCTGACACCCTCTCCGGTCAGTGGAACCCGCCGTTTTTTATTGCCCGCCGCTAAGCTGTAATCCCGCTCGCAAAACCCTGTTGCCAGCGACCAAACCCTGCGCAAAAAAACGTGAAATCCGCCGTAAGCCCTTTAATCCCTGATGTCGAAGCCCCACATAAGTGCTATTATCTGGCGCTCATGTAAGCAGGGTGCGTAACGCAACTCTGGCTTAGCGCTTAATGACTGGCATGATGGACGAAAGGTGATCGGGATTTTCTCACGCTGGCGACAACTCGGCAGACGCTATTTCTGGCCTCATCTCCTGTTGGGAATGGTGGCGGCCAGTCTCGGCCTGCCTGCCTGTGCACAAAGCGCAGAGCCCACCAGCAGCGATTCGCCGGTCAGCAGCCTGTTTACCGGCAAGGTGGTGCGGTTTGATCACCTGATTCGCCTGCAGGAAAGCGCGCGTCGCCCCAGTTTCAACGTTGACTACTGGCATCAGCACGCCATCCGCACCGTCATTCGCCATCTCTCATTCAGCATGACGCCGCCCGCGACAGCGGAAGCGGAACATGCATTGCCGCTGGCGGCGCAAAAGCTGGCGCTGATTGACTCGCTGCAGGCGCTGCTGACTTCACCCGCGCAACCTTTAGCCGCGATGGCACCGCCGTCGCGAGCGCATCATGTTTCGCCCAACGTTCACTCTTCTGCTGACTGGCAGGCTGCTATTCATGGCATCCGCGCCGGACCTTTCATTGCTCAAAGCTAACGTTATTTTCCTTTTTCTGTTTTTTGCCTTTGCAGCCCGTATTGTCACGGCTGAATTGAGATAAATTTATTATGTTAATCAAATTGTTAACGAAAGTTTTTGGTAGCAGCAATGATCGTACTCTGCGCCGCATGCGTAAAGTGGTCGATGTCATCAACAAGATGGAGCCGGAGTTCGTCAAACTGTCTGACGACGAACTGAAAGCGAAAACCGATCAATTCCGCGAGCGCCTGAAAAAAGGTGAAACGCTGGAGAGCCTGATTCCCGAAGCCTTCGCCACCGTGCGTGAAGCCAGTAAGCGCGTGTTTGGCATGCGCCACTTTGATGTGCAGCTGATCGGCGGCATGGTGCTCAACGAACGCTGCATCGCGGAGATGCGCACCGGTGAGGGTAAAACCCTGACTGCGACGCTGCCAGCTTACCTGAACGCGCTGAGCGGCAAGGGCGTGCACGTTGTGACCGTCAACGACTATCTGGCGCAGCGTGACGCCGAAAACAACCGTCCGCTGTTTGAGTTCCTTGGTCTGACAGTCGGTATCAACCTGCCGGGCATGCCGGCAGTGGCCAAGCGCGCTGCCTATGCAGCCGATATCACCTACGGCACCAACAACGAATACGGCTTCGATTATCTGCGCGATAACATGGCCTTCAGTCCGGAAGAGCGCGTACAGCGTAAACTGCACTATGCGCTGGTGGATGAGGTGGACTCGATCCTGATCGATGAAGCGCGTACCCCGCTGATTATCTCGGGCCCGGCCGAAGACAGCTCCGATCTCTATATCAAGGTCAACAAAATCATCCCGCACCTGGTGCGCCAGGAAAAAGAAGACTCGGATAACTTCCAGGGCGAAGGTGACTTCTGGGTGGATGAGAAAGCCCGTCAGGCGCACATGACCGAACGCGGTCTGGTGAAAGTGGAAGAGCTGCTGGTCAGTCAGGGCATCATGGATGAGGGCGAATCACTCTACTCGCCGACCAACATCATGCTGATGCACCACGTGACGGCAGCACTGCGCGCCCATGCACTGTTCACCCGCGACGTTGACTACATCGTGAAGGACGGCGAGGTTATCATCGTTGATGAACATACCGGCCGTACCATGCAGGGGCGTCGCTGGTCTGATGGCCTGCACCAGGCAGTCGAAGCCAAAGAAGGTGTGGAGATCCAGAATGAAAACCAGACGCTGGCTTCCATCACCTTCCAGAACTATTTCCGTATCTACGAGAAACTGGCCGGTATGACCGGTACCGCTGATACTGAAGCGTTTGAATTCAGCTCCATCTACAAGCTCGATACCATCGTGGTACCGACCAACCGTCCGATGGTGCGTAAAGATATGGCCGATCTGGTCTACATGACCGAGAAAGAGAAGATTGACGCCATTATCGAAGATATTCGTACCTGTACGGCTAACGGTCAGCCGGTACTGGTGGGCACCATCTCGATTGAAAAATCGGAAGTGGTATCTCAGGAGCTGACGCGCGCGGGTATTAAGCACAGCGTACTGAACGCCAAGTTCCACGCCAGCGAAGCGGATATCGTGGCACAGGCAGGTCAGCCAGCCGCGGTAACCATCGCGACCAACATGGCCGGTCGTGGTACGGACATCATGCTCGGCGGTAGCTGGCAGGCGGAAGTGGCCGCGCTGGAAAACCCGACGGAAGAGCAGATTGAAGCCATCAAGGCGGCGTGGAAATTGCGCCATGATGCGGTGCTGGCGGCAGGCGGTCTGCACATTATCGGTACCGAACGCCACGAATCACGCCGTATCGATAACCAGCTGCGCGGCCGTGCGGGCCGTCAGGGTGACGCCGGTTCTTCGCGCTTCTATCTGTCGATGGAAGATGCGCTGATGCGTATCTTTGCCTCCGATCGTGTGTCCAACATGATGCGTAAGCTGGGTATGAAGCCGGGTGAAGCGATTGAGCATCCGTGGGTAACCAAAGCGATTGCTAATGCGCAGCGCAAAGTTGAAAGCCGCAACTTCGATATCCGTAAACAGCTGCTGGAATACGACGACGTGGCTAACGATCAGCGCCGCGCCATTTACAGCCAGCGTAACGAACTGCTGGATGTCTCTGACGTTTCGGACACCATCAACAGCATCCGTGAAGATGTGTTCAAAGCCACTATCGACACTTACATTCCGCCGCAGTCGCTGGAAGAGATGTGGGACGTCCCGGGGCTGGAAGAGCGTCTGCGCAATGATTTCGATCTGGATCTGCCGATTGCCGAGTGGCTGGATAAAGAGCCGGATCTGCATGAAGAGACGCTGCGTGAGCGCATCATGAGCCGCGCCAGCGAAAACTATGCGGCGAAAGAAGAAGTGGTCGGCGCAGAAATGATGCGCAACTTCGAAAAAGGCGTGATGCTGCAAACGCTCGACTCGCTGTGGAAAGAGCATCTGGCGGCGATGGACTATCTGCGTCAGGGTATCCATCTGCGTGGCTATGCGCAGAAGGATCCGAAGCAGGAGTACAAACGTGAATCTTTCGCCATGTTTGCCGCGATGCTGGAGTCGCTGAAGTACGAAGTGATCAGCACCCTGAGCAAAGTGCAGGTGCGGATGCCGGAAGAAGTGGAAGCGATGGAGCAGCAGCGTCGTGAAGAAGCAGAGCGCCTGGCACAGCAGCAGCAGCTCAGTCACGTCGATGACGACACCGCAGCGGCCGCTGCACTGGCGGCACAGGGCGGTGAGCGGAAAGTGGGACGTAACGATCCGTGCCCATGCGGCTCAGGTAAAAAATACAAACAGTGTCACGGTCGTCTGGCCTGATAACAAAAAGGAGCCCGCGGGCTCCTTTTTCTTTGGCTGATTAGCGGGTAATCGCCATCAGCTTCTCCTCATTCAGCCGCACGCCATGGTAGGGCAGCGTAACCAGCAGCCCATCCGGCAAACCATAGCGTTTCAACAGCGCCCGGCTCTGAAACAGCAGCTGGTGATAGTTGTTGTCGCTGATCCCCGGATAGCTCTCATTCCATACCGTGGCAATAATCTGCCGTTTCGACGTGATGCGCAGCAGCAGGCAGGAGAAAAAGCGCTTCTGTGCTTCATTAAGCGGGATGGTCTTCTGTTCTGGCCACCAGGTTAAGGTATTTTGCGCGCTGTCGAGCGTCAGGATGTCGTGAAAAACTAAATGGCGTAAGGTATTCATCTGTTTCTGTGCGTCTTGCGCCAGAAACGTTGTTAGTTTGCGTTCCATGTGTAGTCGGCCTGGCTAGAGTAAAGTGGCTGCGAGTATTCCCAACATGGCGCCGTGCGATCATTACGACCTGTCTTAATAACTGGAATCTGTGCGACAGGATCGCGGTGAAGCCGACAGCAGTTAACATCGTCCGGCGTCTGCTTTAAAATCAGCGCTCACACATTACAAGCGGAATCCAGCTTATGAAACACCTGCAGGTTGCGGTGGGCATCATTCGCAATGCCAGTCGTCAGATCTTTCTTGCCCAGCGCGCAGCAAGCTCGCACATGGCTAACAAATGGGAGTTCCCGGGCGGAAAAATTGAACAGCACGAAAGTGCAGAACAGGCGTTAAAACGTGAGCTGATGGAAGAAACCGGTATTGAAGTGACGGCGGCGAAAGCGATTGGTCAGGCCGACCACAGTTACGATGACCTGCGTGTTACGCTGCATTTCTTCCTGGTGGAGGGCTGGCAGGGTGAGCCGTGGGGACGCGAAGGTCAGCCGCAGCGTTGGGTCGATCAGCGTGATTTAGTGGCCGATGAATTTCCACCGGCCAACCACGCCCTGATTGCCCGCTTAGTGGCGGGCGAGATTTAAACTCAGGGGCCGCGAGCCCCTGCCGATCACGACTGCTCTTCACTCCAGTCGTCACTCTCCGTCATGTCACCGCTGCTGGGAATGCGTTTCTCCTCAGCGGCCCATTCGCCCAGGTCGATCAACTGACAGCGTTTGCTGCAAAACGGGCGCCACGGGCTGAGTTCATCCCACATCACGGCTTTACCGCAGTTGGGGCAAGGTACGGTAATCATCTCTTCCTGCATAACATCCTCTAACAACAGGCTAATTCAAAATTCAGTCGCGCCGGCACTTCGCCGCGTTCGCTATCGAGCGGTAAAAAGCGGATGGCATAGCGGCTTTTATGACCAGAGACCTGCGGATAGAGCGCATCTTCCAGCGTCAGCTGCAGGCGCAGCAGGTCGGACCCTTCGGCGTTATCCTGATAAAAGCCGTTGAGGCTGGTCTGATGGCGAAACACGCCTGACTGACGAATCAGGTTGAGGATCATCGTCAGGCTGTTGCGCAGCGGATCGAGCGAGGCCAGCCAGCTATTCACCAGAGTATCGCGCAGCGCCTGTGGCTGGTGCAGCCAGATGTGTAAACCCGGCAGATCAAAACTGCAGCAGCCGCCGGGAATGCTCAGGCGCTGACGTACGGAGGCAATCAGCCGGTCTTCGCGCAGCTGCTGGCCCATGCGCGGCGCAGCCATCAGCTCGCTGGATTGCTGCTTCAGCTGTTCGCGCAGCTGGCTGACGGTGTGTTCATCGACACCCGGCACATCCAGCCAGGCACGCAGTTTTTGCTGCTGACGCTCCAGCTCTTTTAACAGCTCGGTGCGCATATCGCCGCGTTCGAAGATATCCAGCAGGTCGCCAATAATACGAAATACACCCAGTGCGGCAACCGAGCTGTTGACCGGCAGCGTTACGTGCAGCTGGTTGATCAAAAACTCCACGCGCAGCCAGGTGCGCATTTTCTCATTCAATGGGTGTTCAAACAGAACCACTGTGCTCATGATATTAATCCCGTCCGGTTGCTGCCAGGCGTAAATAGCGCTGGTGAAGTTCAGCAACGCGCGGCAAAGCCTGTTCCGGCGTGCCGCTGTTATCAATGATGTCATCCGCGCAGGCTAAACGCTGCTGACGGCTGGCCTGCGCGGCAAGAATCCGTTGCGCCTGGCTGAGAGAGATACCATCACGCCGGCGGGTGCGCTGCAGCTGCGTGGCCTCATCGACATCCACGACTAATACCCGATCAGCCTGATGCTGCAGACCATTTTCTACCAGCAGCGGCACTACCCACATGACGTAAGGCGAAGTCGCCTGCGCCTTCAGCTGCTGGGTACGGGCGTTAATCAGCGGGTGCAGCAGTTGATTGAGCCAGTTTTTCTCTTGCGGCTGCTGGAAAATAATTTCCCGCAAACGCGCGCGATAAAGCGTGCCTTCTGCGGTCAGAATCGATTCTCCGTGGCGTTTCACAATCGCACTGAGCGCAGGTGTGCCCGGTTCAACCACCTCGCGGGCAATCACATCGGCATCTATGATGTCGACGTTCAGCGCGGCAAAAGCATCAGCAATGGTGCTTTTACCACTACCAATGCCGCCGGTCAGTGCAACGGTAAAAGGCATAGCGTTCTCTCAACATTTTTCTCATCTGCCGCAGCGTGATGAGAGCCCGATCACAATCGGTTTTCTCAGCTAAATTTAACGGATTGTAGCTTAAATAAAGTGAAATTCGCAGTCTTGTCGCGGAACGAATGGCGCGTATGATAACGACACTGGAGCCGTGAGCGCTACCCGAACTGCGGTTCGTCGTCACTAACCAGGACACTCTGCTATGCGTATCGAAGAAGATGTAAAACTGGGCTTTAAAGATGTGTTGATCCGCCCGAAACGCTCCACGCTGAAAAGCCGTTCCGAGGTTGAGCTGGAACGCACGTTCACCTTCAAACATTCAGGCCTCGCCTGGTCCGGCGTTCCGGTGATTGCCGCCAACATGGATACCGTCGGCACCTTTACCATGGCCGAAGCGCTGGCTGGCTTTAACGTGCTGACTGCCGTTCACAAGCACTACAGTGTTGAAGCGTGGCAGTCCTTTATCCAGCGTGTACCGGCCACGGTGCTCAGCCACGTGATGGTCTCCACCGGGACCTCAGAAGCAGATTTCACAAAGTTAAGCGCGATCCTCGCGCTGTCGCCCCAGCTCAATTTTATCTGTATTGATGTGGCAAACGGCTACTCCGAGCACTTTGTTGCCTTCCTGCAGCGCGCGCGGGAAAGCTTCCCGGGGAAAACCATTTGTGCCGGGAATGTGGTGACCGGTGAAATGGTCGAAGAGCTGATTCTGTCCGGTGCCGACATTGTGAAGGTGGGAATCGGCCCGGGTTCGGTATGCACCACGCGCGTCAAAACCGGCGTTGGCTACCCGCAACTCTCTGCGGTGATTGAGTGTGCTGATGCGGCGCACGGCCTCGGTGGGCAGATTGTCAGTGACGGTGGTTGCGCCGTGCCGGGCGATATCGCCAAGGCGTTCGGCGGCGGCGCTGACTTCGTGATGCTCGGCGGCATGCTGGCGGCACACGATGAGTGCGAAGGCACTCTTGTTGAAGAGCAGGGCGAGCAGTTCATGCTGTTCTACGGCATGAGCTCCGAATCCGCGATGAAACGTCATGTGGGCGGTGTGGCGGGCTACCGCGCCGCAGAAGGTAAAACCGTTCGTCTGCCGCTGCGTGGACCGGTCGCGGAGACGGTGAAAGATATCCTCGGCGGACTGCGTTCGGCCTGTACTTACGTCGGCGCAGAGCGCCTGAAAGAGCTGACCAAACGCACCACCTTTATTCGTGTGGCAGAGCAGGAAAACCGCGTCTTTAACCGCTGATGTGCCGCAACGGGCGCCGCGTGCGCCCGTTTAACGTATGGCGTCTCCCAGACCAAATACCGGCAGATACATGGCAATGACCAGCGTGCCGACAATGCCGCCAATCACCACCATCATCAACGGCTCCAGCGAAGCGGCGAGGCTATCTGCGCGGGTCAGCGTTTGCGCTTCGTGCCACTCCGCCAGCCGCGCCAGCATCACATCCAGCGCACCGGCCTCTTCACCGACGCGGATCAGCTGAGCGCACAGCGGCGTAAACAGCGGATGTCCCTGTAGCGCCTGATGCAGCGGCGCGCCAGCGGCAATGTGCTGCTGTAACGCCACGATGGCATCGCGCCACAGTCGCGCGGCCAGCGTCACTTCCACCGCCTGCAGGCTTTGCAGCAGCGTCAGCCCGGCCTGCTGCGTCAGTTGCAGAATCGCGTAGATCTGGCTGAGCTGACCGCCGCGCCACAACGGGGCCAGCAGCGGAAGCCGCAGCAGCCACTGCTGGCTGCGCTTTTGCCACGCAACGGATCGTCGATAGGTCAGACGCGCCAGCCACCCGGACGCCACACCGCACAACAGCAGCGGCAGCGCCGCCTGCTGCAACAGTGCCGACAGCGCCATCACGCCGGCGGTAAAGGCCGGCAGCGGTGCGTCAAAGCTGGCGTACACCGCAACAAATTCCGGCAGTACAAACAGCAGCATCCCGGCGCTGACCGCCAGCGCCACCAGCAGGATGAACAGCGGATAGCGCAACGCTTTCACCACTTTCTGGCGCAGAAACTGTTGCCTGCTCTGCTGTAGTGCCAGCTGGCGGCAGCACTCGTCCAGTTGTCCGGTCAGCTCACCCACCTGCATCAGCGCCGGAAACAGCGGCGGGAAGATATCCGGCCAGGCGCGCAGCGCCTGAGAAAACGGCTCTCCGGCCATGACCCGCTGTTGCAGAAGGCTCAGCAGCACGCGCCAGCCTGCATGAGGATGGCCGCTGGCCAGCAATGTCAGACTCTCCGCCAGCGGCAGCCCGGCTTTCAGCAACGTCGCCAGCTGGCGCATCAGGTCAATTTTCTGCTGCCACTTCCAGTCGCGCGCGCGCCAGCATTTCCCGCGCTGCCAGCTCACCACCAGCATGCCGCGATCGCCCAGCTGGCCGAGCAGGGCATCCTGCGTGGGCTGCAGCGACTCGCCCTCCTGCAGCAGGCCCATACTGTCCAGTGCCTGCCAGTTAAACTGGTAGCGATTAGCCATTGCCAAGGCCCACCACGCGCTGCATCTCCTCGAAAGAGGTGTCGCCGCGGCTCACCGCCTCCAGCCCGGCGGTCAGCAGCGTTTTCATTCCCTGCTCCGCGGCCAGCGTCAGCAGGTGCTCCAGCGGCATATCAGCCGAGATAGCGTTCTGCAACCTGCTGCTCATCGGCAGGATTTCAAACAGCGCCAGGCGGCCGTAATAACCCGAGAAGCAGTGATCGCAGCCGGGCGCACGCCAGGTTTGCAGCGTGCCGGGCCACATGTCGCCGGGCAGATGGGCAATCGCCTGGCCCGGCTGACGACAGTGCACGCACAAACGGCGCACCAGCCGCTGCGCCACCACCAGCTGTAACGCTGGGCCAAGCAGATAGCCGGGAATGTCCATCTGCCGTAAGCGGGTCAGGGTTTCGGCCGTCGAGTTGGTGTGCAAGGTTGAGAGCACCAGATGTCCGGTCTGCGCCGCTTTTACGGCGATGCTGGCGGTTTCAGCATCACGGATTTCGCCGATCATAATGACGTCCGGATCCTGCCGCAGCAGCGCGCGCAGGACGCGGTTAAAGTCGAGACCGCTCCGTGGCTGTACCTGCGTCTGGTTAATCCCCTGTAGCGGAATTTCCAGCGGGTCCTCCACGCTGCAGACGTTTTTCTCCGGCACGTTGAGGGCGCTCAGGCTGCTGTACAGCGTAAAGGTTTTGCCGCTGCCGGTTGGGCCGGTGACCAGAATCAGCCCCTGCGGTTTGGCCAGCGCGTTTTTCAGCAGGCGCAGCTGTGGCACCGGCATGCCCAGCTTATCGAGCGCAATGGCGCTGTTTTCGCTTTGCAGCAGGCGCACCACCGCTTTTTCCCCCTGGCTGACCGGCAGGGTCGACAGGCGGAACGCCGCCGGTTTGTCATCCATCTCCAGACTGAACTGGCCATCCTGCGGCAGCCGACGCTCCGCGATATCCAGACCGCCGAGAATTTTCAACCGTGCCAGCACGGCGGCGGGTGGGGCATCCGGTAACTGCGGCAGCGGATGCAGCACGCCGTCAATCCGCAGCCGCACGCGCAGCCCGTGACGCTGCGGTTCAAAGTGCACATCGGAGGCGCGTCGCTGTATGGCCTGGCGCAGAATCTGATCCACCGCGTGAATAGCGGACTCGGCGCTGGCCTGTTCGCGCGGTGCCGCACTGCTTTCTGGCTGGTGCAGCAGCTGCTCCAGCCGTGCGGCGGGCCAGCACTCAACCTCGACTGCGCACTGGCTGGCAAACTGCAGCGCCTCTAACAACAGCGGGTCTGGCGCGTCCGCGACCGCCACGCGCAATTGCGTGGCGTCATGGTGCAGTATCACGGCCTGATAGCGGGCACACAGTGCCTGCAGGGTGCTATCCGGCTTATCCATTGTTTTCTTCCTTGTCGGCAAAGCGGAACTGCTCAAGGCAGCTGTCGCGCAGGCTGGCATTGTCGCTGGTGCAGCTGCGTTGCCAGCTGAGTGCGCCTTCCGCCGCATTCCATATCGGCAACATTGCAACGGTTAACCCCGTCAGGCTCTCCTGGCCGGTCAGCGTAATGGCACCATTCACCACGCTCAGGTTCGCCACATAGCGTGAGCCTTTAGCGGCGGGAATACCGCGCTCGCCGGCCTGACACTGCGCCGGTCCGCCGCGCTCAATGGCGCACAGCTCCACGGCAGTTTTATAGGGCACCATGGTTTGCAGCATGTCGGTCAGCGCGGCACGTTGCAGATAATTTTGGTAAGCGGGCAGGCCAATGGCGCTGAGGATGGCGACGATACCGATGACAATCATCAGCTCGATCAGGGTAAAACCGCGTTGTTTATCCATAATGAGGCTCCTTGTTGTGGAGCCGCAACGGTAAAAAAGGGCGGGGAAAAGCGGAAGGGGGCGCGTTTCAATCCCGGAAAGGGGCGCGCAGACAATGTAGCGCGTTACAGGCGAAGCCACATGATGATGGAAGCCGGCTCGCAATTTGCCGCCAGCGCCGGCGGCATGGCCTTACGTCAGACTTCGCGAAAACGCATCGACAGATCGAGCGCCTGCACGTGCTTAGTCAGCGCGCCCACCGAGACATAATCCACTCCGGTGGCGGCGATCTGCGGCAGCGTCATCTCCGTCACGTTGCCGGACACCTCCAGCAGCGCGCGCTTCGCCGTCAGCGTAACCGCCTGCTGCATCATCGCCAGCGTGAAGTTATCCAGCATGATGATGTCGGCACCGGCCGCCAGCGCCAGCTGCAGTTCGCTGAGACTTTCCACTTCCACCTCGACCGGCACATCCGGGTGCAGCCACAGGGCTTTCTCCACCGCTTTACTGACCGAACCGCTGGCAATGATGTGGTTTTCTTTGATCAGGAAAGCGTCGGACAGGCCCAGGCGATGATTCTGCCCGCCGCCGCACAGCACCGCATACTTGAGCGCGGTGCGCAGCCCGGGCAGGGTTTTGCGCGTATCCAGCAGCTGGGTATTGCTGCCAGACAAGAGCGCCACATAGCGGTTCACGGCTGTCGCCACGCCGGAGAGCGTCTGCACAAAGTTTAACGCGGTGCGTTCTGCCGTCAGCAGCAACCGCGCCGGCCCCTTTAATTCAAACAGCAGCTGATCGGCCACCAGCGGTTGGCCGTCTTCGACGTGCCAGGTAATGGAAACGTTATTGCCCAGCTGGATAAACACTTCTTCCACCCAGCGTTTACCACAGAAAACACCGGCTTCGCGGGTGATAACGCGCGCTTCAGCCTGCGCCGCCTGCGGCAAAAGCTGGGCGGTGATGTCGCGGTCAGCGTCAATGTCACCGCCTAAATCCTCCTGAAGCGCGCGCGCCACGGTTTCCGGGATATCCAGCTGAATACGTTTAAGCAATTCCTGACGACGATGTTCGGGATTATAACGACGCGACACCATGATTTTGCGGCTCCACCCTGCGGATTACGTGCGCTCACCTTAGCCTGATTTTGCAGCTATTGCCAGACGCGCCAGGTGAAATGTTTAGTATCCTTAACTTGCTGATGCCATAACGCATTAAGTCACAAGCAGCGAGGTGGAATCATGGTATTCTCAGCCAGATTTTGTTCAGGATAACAGGCATGAAACTGGAACACGGCTGGATCACGAGCGCACGCAAGGTGCCGTCGCCGCACTTTAATGCGCGGCCGGATAACGAAGCGCCGTCGCTGCTGATCATTCATAACATCAGTTTGCCGCCGGGCGAATTTGGCGGTCCGTGGATCGACCGGCTGTTCACCGGTACGCTACCGGCTGATGCGCATCCCTATTTTGCGGATATCGCCCAGTTACGCGTGGCGGCGCACTGTCTGATTCGCCGTGACGGTGAGCTGGTACAGTATGTTTCCTTTGACCAGCGCGCCTGGCATGCCGGCATTTCGCAGTTTGCCGGACGGGAAAACTGCAACGATTTCTCCATGGGCATTGAGCTGGAAGGCACTGATACGCTGCCCTACACCGATGCCCAGTACGCTACGCTGCAGCAGGTTACCCGCCTGCTGATGCAGCATTATCCGCTGACGCCGCAGCGTATCACCGGTCACAGCGATGTTGCGCCGGAACGCAAGACCGATCCCGGTCCGGCATTTGACTGGATACGCTATAAACAGGCTATCGGGCAGGAGCACCCCTGACACCGCAGGAGCAGGTATGACGTTGTTTAGTTTGTTGTTAGTTTTGGGTTGGGAACGCCTTTTTAAATTAGGTGAACACTGGCAGCTGGATCATCGGCTTGAGCCGCTGTTTCGCGGTCGCCAGCGCTTCTCGTTGCTGCGTACGCTGCTGATGACCGTGATCGCCATGCTGCTGGTCTGGCTGGTGGTGTGGAGCCTGAAGGGCATTCTGTTTGGCGTGGCGCAGCTGCTGTTCTGGATTGTGGTCGGTTTGCTGTGCATTGGTGCCGGCTCGGTGCGGCTGCATTACCACCAGTATCTTAAAGCGGCGAGCCACGATGATGAAGCGGCCCATCAGGCGATGGCGGCAGAGCTGACGCTGATTCACGGCGTGCCGGTTGACTGTAGCGAGCGCGAATTTCTGCAGGCGCTGCAAAACGCGCTGATCTGGATTAATTTCCGCTTCTATCTTGCGCCGCTGTTCTGGTTTGTGGTCGGTGGCCCTTACGGGCCGGTGTTGCTGGTGGGGTATGCGTTTCTGCGCGCCTGGCAGAGCTGGCTGGCAAAACACCGTTCCCCGCTGGAACGCGCACAGTCCGGCATCGATCGCATTCTGCACGTGCTGGACTGGATTCCGGTGCGGCTGGCCGGTGTGGCTTATGCGCTGCTCGGTCACGGCGAGCGTGCGCTGCCGGCATGGTTTGCCGCGCTCAGCGATGTGCATCGTCCACAGTATCAGGTGCTGACCAGCCTGGCGCAGTTCTCGCTGGCGCGCGATCCGCATCTGGATAAAGTGGAAACGCCACGGGTTGCCGTGGCGCTGGCCAAACGCGTTTCGCTGGTGCTGGTCGTGGTAGTGGCGCTGCTGACTATCTACGGCACGTTAGTGTGATCGGCAGGCGGCACGCCGAAATCCGGTGTGCCGTCTTCGCGCCAGACAAAATATTTAAGCCGCGTATGGCGGTTGGGATCCCACAGCGGATCGCCCTCAATTTCGGTGTAATTCCGTGCGTGATACACCAGCACATCCCGTCCTGCTTCATCCACGGTAAAACTGTTATGCCCCGGACCGTACTGGTGATTATCCCAGCTGGTGGCAAATACCGGCCGCGCCGATTTGTGCCATGCGCTGATGTCGAGCGGATCGGCCTGCGCGTCAATACTCAGTATGCCGAGGCAGTAATTTTCATCCGTGGCGCTGGCTGAGTAGGTGACAAACAGCCGCTCGCCATGGCGAATTACCGCCGGTCCCTCATTAACGCTAAAGCCGGCACACTCCCACTCATACTCCGGCCGGCTGAGCATCAGCGGCTGGGTTTTCAGCGTCCACGGATTCAGTAATTCCGCCAGATAAAGGTTGGAGTTACCGGGAATGGCCGGGTCTTTTTGCGCCCACAGATACCAGTTTTTACCCTGATGCACGAAGTGGGTGGCGTCAAGGGCGAAGGTATCGAGGTGGGTTTGCACGCGGCGGCACGGCTGCCAGTGACCGCTGAGCGGATCGGCATCGTCACATACCAGCGCGTACATACGGTGCTGAAACAGCCCCTCTTTGATTTCGCGGGACGGCGCGGCGGCAAAGTAAATCACCCACTGGCCATTAATCAGGTGCAGTTCCGGTGCCCAGATCAGGGCGCTGCAGGGACCACTGTCCGGTTTATGCCACACGGTTGTGGCCGGGGCGGTAATCAGGCCGTTAAGCGTGCTGGCATAGCGCAGCTCCAGCCGATCGTACTCGGGCACCGAAGCGATAAAATAGTAGCCATCGCCGTGGCGCAATATAAACGGATCGGCACGTTGCGTAATAAACGGGTTAGGCCAGCTCATTTAATTTCTCCTGGTTGTGAGGTTGCGCGGCGAACGGGGGCAGACAGGTCATGGAAGTTGGCGCGACGCAGGGCGAGATCCTGCTGGATGGTGCGCATCAGCGCGCGGTCCACTTTCAGCAGGCGCACTACGCCGGCGGTGATCAGATAGCCGACGCCGGGGATCAGGGTAAACAGCAGCACAATGCCGTTGAGCGCGCTGGCAGACTGCTGTTTCGCCGCTGCGTCATAGCCATACATCGACAATAAAAAGCCGACCATGGCACCCGCTACCGCCAGCCCGACCTTGAGGAAAAACAGGTTGCCGGAGAAGCTGATCCCGGTGATGCGTTTACCGGTTTTCCATTCGCCGTAGTCATCGACATCAGCCATCAGTGACCAGTGCAGCGGCGACGGGATTTGGTGCAGGATGTTCAGCAGGAAATAAGCAATTACCACGGTGACGGTGGCGTGCGGATCGATCCAGTAAAAGCCGCTGGAGAACAGCGCCAGCGCAATGTTGGTCCAGAAAAACACCTTGAGCTTGCACCAGCGATCGGTGAGGACTTTCGCCAGTGTGCTGCCCAGCATCATGCCGATGACGCCCAGGCTGATAAACAGCGTGGCAAAGTGCGTCGACTGGCCCATCACCCAGGTGACGTAATACATGGTGGCGGCCATGCGAATAAAACCGGGACAGACATTACAGAACGTCAGCAGCAGAATGCGCACCCACTGATCGTTCTTCCATACATCGCGCAAATCTTTCTTCAGATCATCGTTGCTCGGTACCGCCGGACGAATACGCTCGCGCACCGTGGCAAAACAGAACAGAAACATCACCAGGCCAATCAGCGCCAGCACGCTCATCGCCAGCTGATAGCCGCGCGCTTTGTTGTCGCCGCCAAACCACTCGGCCATCGGCAGCAGCGACAGCGAGAGGATCAGCGTGGCGATGCCCACCATGACAAAGCGGTATGACTGGCAGGAGACGCGTTCACCGGGATCGTTAGTGATGACGCCGCCCAGCGAGCAGTAAGGAATATTGATGGCGGTGTAGGTCAGCGACATCAGGAAATAGGTGACAAATGCCCAGATCACCTTGTTGTCGTAGCTCCAGTCCGGGGTGGTAAACATCAGCACGCTGAATAGCACGTAGGGCAGCGATATCCATAGCAGCCACGGGCGAAAGCGTCCCCAGCGGCTCTGCGTGCGGTCGGCAATCGCGCCCATTATCGGGTCGGTCACCGCATCCAGCACCCGTACCGACAGCAACAGCGTGCCGACCAGCGCCGGAGCAAGGCCAAATACGTCGGTGTAGAAGTAGTTGAGGAACAGCATGATGGCACCGCCGATCATGTTGCATCCGGCGTCACCCATGCCGTATCCCAGTTTTTCTCTGAACGAGAGGGCTGCTCCTTTCATCAGTCGTCTCCTGCGACAAGTGGAGCAAAAATTATCAGCGTTAAATCAGTAACCTGGTGGGGAACAATCGGTCAGGATGATGGACAAAATACGCGGGCGGGGAAAAGTGTGAAGCGGATCGGCCCGGCAGCAGCGTGCCGGGCCCGGTGAAGCATCAGGCTTTCTGCACCCGATTTTTAACGGTATAACCCACGGCCAGCACCAGCAGCCACACCGGAATGAGCCACACTGAAATCGCCATGCCTGGCGTCATCAGCATGATCACCAGAATGGCCGCCAGGAACAGCAGGCAGATCCAGTTACCCAGCGGATACAGCACCGCCCTGAAACGGGTGGTCACGCCCTGCTGGTCTTTTTTCTTGCGGAATTTCAGGTGCGCGAGGCTGATCATCGCCCAGTTGATGACCAGCGCGGAGACCACCAGCGACATCAGCAGGCCGAAGGCTTCGCCCGGCATCAGATAGTTAATCAACACGCACAGCGCAGTGGCTACCGCCGAGACCAGAATGGTCGCCACCGGGACACCACGACGATCCACTTTCAGCAGCGCTTTTGGCGCGTTGCCCTGCTGCGCGAGGCCGAACAGCATGCGGCTGTTACAGTAAACACAGCTGTTATACACCGACAGCGCGGCGGTCAGGATCACCACGTTGAGCGCATTCGCCACCAGCGCATCACCCAGTTCGTGGAAGATCAGCACAAACGGGCTGGTCTCTTCGGTGACGCGCGTCCATGGCAGCAGGGACAGCAACACCGCCAGCGAGCCGATGTAGAAAATCAGGATACGCCACAGCACCTGGTTGGTGGCTTTAGGGATGCTCTCTTGTGGATTGTCGGCTTCTGCGGCGGTGATACCCACCAGTTCAAGGCCACCGAAGGAGAACATGATGATCGCCATCATCATCACCAGCCCGCTGACGCCGTGTGGCAGGAAACCGCCCTGGTTCCACAGGTTGCTTACGCTGGCCTGTGGGCCGCCGTTTCCGCTAAACAGCAGCCAGCCGCCAAACAGGATCATACCGATGACCGCCACCACTTTGATAATCGCGAACCAGAACTCCATCTCACCGAACACTTTGACGTTGGTCAGGTTGATGGCGTTGATCACCACAAAGAAGATAGCCGCAGTGGCCCAGGTGGGGAATTCCGGCCACCAGAACTGAATATATTTGCCGACGGCGGTGAGTTCAGCCATCGCCACCAGCACATACAGCACCCAGTAGTTCCAGCCGGAGGCAAAGCCGGCAAAGTTGCCCCAGTATTTATAGGCGAAGTGGCTAAAGCTGCCGGCCACCGGCTCTTCCACCACCATTTCGCCGAGCTGGCGCATGATCAGGAAGGCAATAAAACCGGCGATGGCATAGCCAAGAATCACGGCCGGACCGGCCGATTTAATCACTGATGCGCTGCCCAGAAACAGACCGGTACCGACGGCACCGCCCAGCGCAATCAGCTGAATATGGCGATTTTTCAGGCCGCGATGCAGCGTTTCGCCATGCTGTTGTTCCATACAAACCTCATGATGTTGTTATTGTGCACCTGCAGTGCGCGCACTGTAAGGCTGTTCTATCTGTGTACGTTTTTCTTTACGGTATCCGGCGGGCTGTGTGCTAGCCTGAGCTACCCTGGCGACCAGAATAGTGATAAGCGCGCCGCTTTGCACCTGCTTTTGCTTTTTGTGCTGAGAGATGGCTGAAAAAGCAGCAGCATCCTCTGCGCTTCCCTTGCGCTATTTCTGCCATGAATAAGGCTTAAACACGAATAGCATTCGCTTATGGCTACGCAGCCTGGTGCGCGCTAATGCAGTGTAAGGTTTGGTAAAAGTGAAATCTGTTAACATTTGCCGGGCTGAGACGCTTTTCTGCCAGATCCCGGTAAGTTAGCGCACGGTAACCGGTGTCTGCGGTGAAAGTGTGCGGGGGGCCATATAGACACAAGGTGAATACTTTGTTACTTTACGGGCACCATTTTTCAATTGGTATTACCAATTTACTCCGGACGTTTGGCTCATAAGAAGGGATGATGGCCTACAGTAAAATTCGCCAACCCAAGCTCTCCGATGCAATCGAGCAGCAGCTGGAATCCCTGATTATGGAAGGGACGCTCCAGCCGGGTGAAAAACTGCTTCCCGAGCGTGAACTGGCCAAACAGTTTGATGTCTCACGTCCATCGCTGCGCGAAGCGATCCAGAGTCTGGAAGCCAAAGGCCTGCTGCTGCGCCGTCAGGGTGGTGGCACCTTCGTACAGCAGAATCTCTGGCAAAGCCTGAGCGACCCGCTGGTCGGCCTGCTTGCTGAACATCCTGAATCCCAGTTTGACCTGCTGGAAACCCGCCACGCGCTGGAAGGCGTTGCGGCCTACTACGCTGCGCTGCGCGGCACCGATGAAGACCTGCAGCGTATTCGCGACTGTCACGTCAACATCCAGCAGGCGCAGGACAGCGGCGATTTAGATGCTGAGGCCGATGCGGTCATGAAGTATCAGATCGCTGTCACAGAAGCCGCCCATAATGTGGTGCTGCTGCACTTGCTGCGTTCGATGGGCCCTATGCTGGAACAGAACGTCCGTCAGAATTTCGAATTGCTCTACGCTCGCCGCGAAATGCTGGCGAAAGTGAGCGGTCACCGCGCCAGTATCTTTGAGGCGATTGTGGCTCGTGAGCCAGAACAAGCACGCGAGGCATCCCATCGTCACCTGGCGTTCATTGAGGAAATCTTGCTGGACAGAAGTCGGGAGCAGAGCCGTCGTGAACGCTCCCTGCGTCGTTTACAGCAACGTAAGGAATAACGCACGGCAATGAACGTGCGACATAAACGACGGGCCTGTCTTCTTGTGCTGTGAATCAGAAGCAAAGCACAAGCAGACAGGCTCCTGATAATTCAACGTATTAGACACAGATAAGGAATACACCCCATGTCAGAACGTTTACAGAATGACGTGGATCCGATCGAAACTCGTGACTGGCTACAGGCGATCGAATCGGTCATCCGTGAAGAAGGTGTTGAGCGCGCGCAGTATCTGATTGATCAGGTATTGAGTGCTGCACGCAAAGGCGGTGTGAAAGTGGCAGCGGGCGGCAACGCCGTCAGCAACTACATCAACTCCATTGCGGTCGAAGATGAGCCGGAATATCCGGGGAACACCTCTCTTGAACGTCGTATCCGTTCCGCAATCCGCTGGAACGCCATTATGTCGGTTCTGCGTGCGTCGAAGAAAGATCTGGAGCTGGGTGGTCACCTGTCGTCTTTCCAGTCTTCTGCCACCATTTATGAAGTGTGCTTCAACCACTTCTTCCGCGCGCGTAGCGAGCAGGATGGCGGCGATCTGGTCTATTTCCAGGGCCACATTTCTCCGGGCATCTACTCGCGTGCGTTCCTTGAAGGACGCCTGACTGAAGAGCAGATGAACAACTTCCGTCAGGAAGTCCACGGCAACGGTCTCTCTTCCTATCCGCATCCAAAACTGATGCCGGACTTCTGGCAGTTCCCGACCGTGTCGATGGGTCTCGGCCCACTGAACGCCATCTATCAGGCGAAGTTCCTGAAATATCTGGAACACCGCGGCCTGAAAGATACCTCTAAGCAAACCGTTTACGCCTTCCTTGGCGATGGCGAGATGGACGAACCAGAATCCAAAGGGGCGATCACCATCGCTACCCGTGAGAAGCTGGATAACCTGGTATTCATCATCAACTGTAACCTGCAGCGTCTCGACGGTCCGGTCACCGGTAACGGTAAGATCATCAACGAGCTGGAAGGCATCTTTGCCGGTGCTGGCTGGAACGTGATCAAAGTGATCTGGGGCGGACGCTGGGACGAGCTGCTGAAGAAAGATACCAGCGGCAAGCTGATTCAGCTGATGAACGAAACCGTTGACGGCGACTATCAGACCTTCAAATCACGTGACGGTGCGTACGTGCGCGAGCACTTCTTCGGTAAATACCCGGAGACCGCAGCGCTGGTGAAAGACTGGTCAGACGAAGAGATCTTCGCCCTGAACCGTGGTGGTCACGATCCGAAGAAAATCTACGCGGCCCTGAAGAAAGCGCAGGAGACCAAAGGTCAGCCAACGCTGATCCTGGCGCATACCATCAAAGGCTATGGTATGGGTGACACCGCGGAAGGTAAGAACATCGCGCACCAGGTTAAGAAGATGAACATGGATGGCGTTCGCTACATCCGCGATCGCTTCAACGTGCCAGTGGCTGACGACAAGATCGAACAGCTGCCGTATGTGACCTTCGAAAAAGGCTCAGAAGAGTACAACTACCTGCACGGCCAGCGCGAGAAGCTGGGTGGCTATCTGCCAACCCGTCAGGCTGAGTTCAGCGAAAAGCTGGAAATGCCGGCGCTGGAAGAGTTCAGTGCGCTGCTGGAAGAGCAGAGCAAAGAGATCTCTACCACCATCGCCTTCGTGCGTGCGCTCAACGTGATGCTGAAGAACAAGTCGATCAAAGATCGTCTGGTGCCGATCCTCGCGGACGAAGCGCGTACCTTTGGTATGGAAGGTCTGTTCCGTCAGATTGGTATCTACAGCCCGAACGGCCAGCAGTATACGCCGCAGGACCGTGAGCAGGTTGCGTACTATAAAGAAGACGAGAAAGGCCAGATTCTGCAGGAAGGGATCAACGAGCTGGGCGCAGGGTCTTCCTGGCTGGCGGCGGCGACCTCTTATAGCACCAACAACCTGCCGATGATTCCGTTCTACATCTACTATTCGATGTTTGGTTTCCAGCGCATCGGCGATCTGATGTGGCTGGCAGGCGACCAGCAGGCGCGCGGCTTCCTGGTGGGCGGCACGTCCGGTCGTACCACGCTGAACGGCGAAGGTCTGCAGCACGAAGATGGTCACAGCCACATTCAGTCGCTGACTATCCCGAACTGTATCTCTTATGATCCGTCTTACGCGTACGAAGTGGCAGTCATCATGCATGACGGTCTGGTACGTATGTACGGCGAAGCGCAGGAAAATATTTACTACTACATCACCACGCTGAACGAAAACTACCACATGCCTGCGATGCCGCAGGGTGCGGAAGAGGGTATCCGTAAGGGTATCTACAAGCTGGAGACGGTAGAAGGCAGCAAAGGCAAAGTGCAGCTGCTGGGCTCAGGTTCTATCCTGCGTCACGTGCGCGAAGCGGCACAGATCCTGGCGAAGGATTACGGCATCGGTTCTGACGTCTACAGCGTAACCTCGTTCACCGAGCTGGCACGCGACGGTCAGGATTGTGAGCGCTGGAACATGCTGCACCCAACGGAAACTCCACGCGTACCGTACATCGCTCAGGTGATGAACGATGCGCCGGCGGTGGCATCGACCGACTACATGAAGCTGTTCGCAGAGCAGGTTCGCAGCTACGTGCCAGCCAGCGATTATCGCGTGCTGGGTACCGATGGTTTCGGCCGTTCAGACAGCCGCGAAAACCTGCGTCACCACTTCGAAGTGGATGCGTCATACGTAGTGGTTGCAGCCCTGGGTGAACTGGCTAAACGCGGCGAAATCGAGAAGAAAGTGGTGGCGGATGCGATCGCGAAATTCAACATCGATGCCGATAAAGTTAACCCGCGTCTGGCTTAAGAGGTAAGAGAGTAATGGCTATCGAAATTAACGTACCGGATATCGGGTCAGACGAAGTTGAAGTCACCGAGATTCTGGTCAAGGTGGGCGACAAGGTTGAAGCCGAACAGTCGCTGATCACCGTGGAAGGCGATAAAGCCTCGATGGAAGTGCCTTCGCCGCAGGCCGGCGTGGTCAAAGAGATCAAAATCGCGACCGGTGACAAAGTGAATACCGGTTCACTGATCATGATTTTCGACGCCGAAGGTGCAGCTGCTGCGGCACCGGCCGCCGAAGAGAAACCAGCGGAAGCCGCACCTGCTGCGGCTGCCGCCAGCGAAGCGAAAGACGTTAACGTACCGGATATCGGCGGCGATGAAGTCGAAGTCACCGAAATTCTGGTTAAAGTGGGCGACAAAGTGGCGGCTGAGCAATCGCTGATCACCGTCGAAGGCGACAAAGCCTCCATGGAAGTGCCTGCACCGTTTGCCGGTGTGGTGAAAGAGATCAAAATCGCCACGGGCGACAAGGTGAACACCGGTTCACTGATCATGATCTTTGAAGCCGAAGGCGCGGCGCCAGCAGCGGCTGCCAAACCTGCCGTGAAAGAAGCGGCGGCCTCCGCGCCAGCCGCGGCTGCGGGTGCCAAAGACGTTAACGTCCCGGATATCGGCGGCGACGAAGTGGAAGTCACCGAAGTGCTGGTCAAAGTAGGCGATAAAGTTGAGGCTGAGCAATCACTGATCGTGGTGGAAGGCGATAAAGCGTCAATGGAAGTTCCGGCGCCGTTTGCCGGTACGGTTAAAGCGCTGAAAGTGGCTACCGGCGATAAAGTCAGCACCGGTTCGCTTATCATGGTGTTCGAAGTAGAAGGCGCTGCGCCGACTGCTGCGGCACCGGCAGCGAAACAGGAAGCCGCACCAGCTGCAGAAGCCAAACCGGCTGCTGCACCTGCGCCAGCAGCGGCGAAAGCCGATGCGAAGAGCGAATTTGCTGAAAACGATGCTTACGTGCACGCCACGCCGGTGATTCGTCGCCTGGCGCGCGAGTTCGGTGTTAACCTGGCGAAAGTCAAAGGCACCGGCCGTAAAGGTCGCATCCTCAAAGAGGACGTGCAGGCTTACGTGAAAGACGCGGTGAAACGCGCTGAAGCGGCACCGGCTGCGGCCGCAGGCGGCGGTATTCCGGGCATGCTGCCATGGCCGAAAGTGGACTTCAGCAAGTTCGGTGAAATCGAAGAAGTGGAACTGGGTCGTATCCAGAAAATCTCGGGTGCTAACCTGAGCCGTAACTGGGTAATGATTCCGCATGTGACTCACTTCGACAAAACCGATATCACCGATCTGGAAGCGTTCCGTAAGCAGCAGAATGCGGAAGCCGAGAAGCGCAAGCTGGATGTGAAGTTCACCCCGGTGGTGTTCATCATGAAAGCGGTCGCCGCGGCACTGGAGCAGATGCCACGTTTCAACAGCTCGCTGTCGGAAGATGGTCAGAAGCTGACGCTGAAAAAGTACATCAACATCGGTGTGGCGGTGGATACGCCAAACGGTCTGGTGGTTCCGGTGTTCAAAGACGTGAACAAGAAAGGCATCACTGAGCTGTCGCGTGAGCTGATGGCGACGTCGAAGAAAGCGCGTGATGGCAAACTGACCGCCAGCGATATGCAGGGCGGCTGCTTCACCATCTCCAGCCTTGGCGGCCTCGGCACCACGCACTTCGCGCCAATTGTTAACGCGCCGGAAGTGGCTATCCTCGGGGTGTCTAAATCGGCGATGGAGCCGGTGTGGAACGGCAAAGAGTTCGCTCCGCGCCTGATGATGCCGATTTCGCTGTCGTTCGACCACCGCGTCATCGACGGTGCGGATGGTGCGCGCTTCATCACCATCATTAACAATATGCTGTCTGATATTCGCCGTCTGGTGATGTGACGTTAATCAAGGCCGGCAAATGCCGGCCTTGTTGTAAGCATTCGGAGTTGCCGCGGTTGGCAGTTTGTTAACAATTCTGTAAACTCTCGCGGTGAAATGTCCCGGTGGAGATAGGGCATCAAGAGCCTGGGAAAGGGTCGCTTTTGACCGCCGGCAATCTAACAAGAGGTCATGATGAGTACAGAGATTAAAACTCAAGTCGTGGTACTTGGGGCAGGTCCTGCAGGTTACTCTGCAGCCTTCCGTTGCGCTGATTTAGGTCTGGAAACCGTACTGGTAGAGCGCTACAGCACCCTCGGCGGTGTCTGTCTGAACGTCGGCTGTATCCCGTCAAAAGCGCTGCTGCACGTGGCGAAAGTCATCGAAGAAGCTAAGGCTCTGGAAGAGCACGGTATCGTGTTTGGCCAGCCGCAGACTGACATCAACAAAATCCGTACCTGGAAAGAGAAAGTCATCACTCAGCTGACCGGTGGTCTGGCTGGCATGGCAAAAGGCCGCAAAGTGAAAGTGGTCAACGGTCTGGGTAAATTCACCGGTGCTAACACGCTGGTAGTAGAAGGAGAGGGCGGCGCAACCACCATCAACTTCGACAACGCCATTATTGCTGCTGGCTCGCGTCCTATCGAACTGCCCTTCATTCCGCATGACGATCCGCGCGTGTGGGACTCTACCGATGCGCTGGAGCTGAAAGAAGTTCCGAAGCGTCTGCTGGTTATGGGCGGTGGCATCATCGGTCTGGAGATGGGTACCGTCTACCATGCGCTGGGTTCAGAGATCGACGTGGTCGAGATGTTTGACCAGGTGATCCCGGCCGCCGATAAAGATGTGGTGAAAGTGTTCACCAAGCGTATCAGCAAGAAATTCAACCTGATGCTGGAAACCAAAGTCACCGCGGTAGAAGCGAAAGACGACGGTATCTACGTATCAATGGAAGGTAAAAAAGCGCCGGCTGAACCACAGCGTTACGACGCAGTGCTGGTGGCGATTGGCCGTGTACCGAACGGTAAAGGTCTGGATGCTGGCAAAGCAGGCGTGGAAGTGGACGATCGCGGCTTTATCCGCGTCGACAAACAGATGCGCACCAACGTGCCACACATCTATGCTATCGGTGACATCGTCGGTCAGCCAATGCTGGCGCACAAAGGCGTGCACGAAGGTCACGTGGCGGCAGAAGTGATTTCCGGTCTGAAGCACTACTTCGACCCGAAAGTGATCCCTTCTATCGCTTACACCGAGCCAGAAGTGGCCTGGGTGGGTCTGACCGAGAAAGAAGCCAAAGAGAAAGGTATCAGCTACGAAGTGTCCACCTTCCCGTGGGCGGCATCGGGCCGTGCTATCGCGTCTGACTGTGCAGACGGTATGACCAAACTGATCTTCGACAAAGAGACGCACCGTGTTATTGGTGGCGCGATTGTCGGTACCAACGGCGGCGAGCTGCTGGGTGAAATCGGTCTGGCTATCGAGATGGGTTGTGATGCCGAAGATATCGCGCTGACCATCCACGCGCACCCAACCCTGCACGAATCGGTTGGCCTGGCGGCGGAAGTGTTTGAAGGTAGCATTACTGACCTGCCAAATCCGAAAGCGAAAAAGAAATAAGTTCGCCTGAGGCTTAGGTTAATTAACGGCTCCTGTAAGGAGCCGTTTTTTTATTAATTGAAAACGTAAGTTGAATAGATAAAAGCGGGCGCAGGAGCATCACCTTAACGATGCCGGAATAGCGGAGGAAACCCTCCGCTATTGAAGTTTACTGTTGTGCTTCGTAAGCCATGACAGCCGATAATTCAGCCGCGAATATCCGCAATCGTAATTCACACAGTGAACTGCGATTTGCCAGGCATAAACCTAACAGGATGAGCCCGCTGATAATCAGCGTGCTGAATTTCACCTTCATAGTCACTTACTCCTTGCATTAGCACGAGCAAGCCACTACCCTGACACTGTCTGGGTGTTTTGGGTAGTGGCTCACCCGTGCGGTTAATGAAAATTAATCGCACGGTTCACCTTCCACCATCCACCCCAATTTCTTTTGCAGATCTTAAGGCAGATAGCCTCAAGCGCCCGCAGGCAGTCTACGCTATTTATTTATCATTTCCTCTTTTATTTTTTTATCTCTTTTTTAAATCGCAGTTATTTTTTAAGGGTGTATTTTAATTGAGTGACTAAGTTTAAAGGTTAATTTAAACCGGCACTGCGTTGATAATTAATTAAATACGCGCAAGGCATCACGTTCAATATTTATCAGGTGATGTGGTATTAATTTTTCCTCAGGAAAACGTGTGCGGGAAGCTGAAGGGTAGCCGTTTAGTGCAAGCGCATTAGCACATAACCAAAAGTGAATGAACCGGCCTGAAAGGGGATTGCAGGTTATGGATTCGCTGCATGAAGGCCGGATGCAACAAATTACTCGCTACAACCTGGGTCCATTGGCTACCGGCACAGGCGCGAACAGGCACTATTAGAGCCGCTCTGGCTTCTCTCCTGGCGCAAAGCGCAGACAAATCTGCTAAATAACGCGCGGATGTTGCTTTTTTGTAAACGGATTAACAATCAGCCGAAATCCTGCTATGCTGGCCGACGCAGAACCGGGCACCTCACCCTACTGTTTGACAGCATCAACAGGTGCACCGGAAAGCTATACAATGAGAGCGAGGAGAACGTCGTGCTAGAAGAATACCGTAAGCACGTTGCCGAGCGTGCTGCCCAGGGAATCGTACCTAAGCCGTTAGATGCTTCCCAGATGGCCGCGCTGGTTGAACTGCTGAAAAACCCGCCAGCGGGTGAAGAAGAATTCCTGACTGACCTGCTGGTCAACCGTGTCCCGCCGGGTGTTGATGAAGCGGCGTATGTAAAAGCCGGATTCCTGGCAGCTATCACAAAGGGCGAAGCCCACTCTCCTCTGGTCACTCGTGAAAAAGCAGTCGAACTGCTGGGCACCATGCAGGGCGGCTACAACATCCATGCGCTGATCGAGGCGCTTGACGATGAGGCTCTGGCACCGATTGCCGCTGAAGCACTGTCCCACACGCTGCTGATGTTCGATAACTTCTACGACGTCGAAGAGAAAGCCAAAGCGGGTAATCCCCACGCGAAGAAAATCCTCCAGTCCTGGGCTGATGCAGAATGGTTCCTTAAGCGTCCTAAGCTGGCAGAAAAAATCACCACCACCGTGTTCAAAGTGACCGGCGAAACCAACACCGACGACCTCTCTCCGGCGCCGGATGCATGGTCACGTCCGGATATTCCACTGCACGCGCTGGCAATGCTGAAAAACCCACGTGACGGTATCGAACCCGACGATGCTGGCAACGTTGGCCCGATCAAACAGATTGAAGCTCTGCAGCAGAAAGGCTTCCCGCTGACCTACGTCGGTGACGTGGTTGGTACCGGTTCTTCACGTAAGTCCGCGACCAACTCAGTGCTGTGGTTCATGGGTGACGACATTCCGTATGTGCCGAACAAAAAAGGCGGCGGTCTGTGCCTCGGCGGTAAAATCGCGCCGATCTTCTTCAACACCATGGAAGATGCCGGCGCGCTGCCGATCGAACTCGACGTTGAGCGCCTGAACATGGGCGATGTGATTGACGTTTACCCTTACAAGGGTGAAGTACGCAATCACGAGACCAATGAACTGCTGGCGACCTTTGCGCTGAAAACCGACGTGCTGCTGGATGAAGTGCGCGCCGGTGGCCGTATTCCGCTGATTATCGGTCGCGGCCTGACCACCAAAGCGCGTGAGTCGCTGGGTCTGCCGCACAGCGATGTGTTCACCAAAGCCAAAGATGTGGCCGAAAGTAACCGTGGTTACTCGCTGGCGCAGAAAATGGTGGGCCGCGCCTGTGGCGTGGCAGGGATTCGTCCTGGCGCCTACTGTGAACCGAAAATGACCTCGGTCGGCTCTCAGGACACCACCGGTCCAATGACCCGTGATGAACTGAAAGATCTGGCGTGTCTGGGCTTCTCCTCCGATCTGGTGATGCAGTCCTTCTGTCACACTGCCGCTTATCCGAAGCCGGTCGATGTCACCACACACCACACGCTGCCGGACTTCATCATGAACCGTGGCGGTGTCTCGCTGCGTCCGGGCGATGGCGTGATTCACAGCTGGCTGAACCGTATGCTGCTGCCGGATACCGTCGGCACCGGCGGTGACTCGCACACCCGCTTCCCGATTGGCATCTCGTTCCCGGCCGGTTCTGGTCTGGTGGCATTTGCCGCGGCGACGGGCGTAATGCCTCTGGATATGCCGGAGTCAGTGCTGGTGCGCTTCAAAGGCGAAATGCAGCCGGGCATCACGCTGCGCGATCTGGTGCACGCGATTCCGCTGTACGCCATCAAGCAGGGCCTGCTGACCGTTGAGAAGAAAGGCAAGAAAAACATCTTCTCCGGTCGCGTGCTGGAAATCGAAGGTCTGCCGAAGCTGAAAGTTGAGCAGGCGTTTGAGCTGACCGATGCCTCGGCCGAGCGTTCTGCGGCGGGTTGTACCATCAAGCTGGATAAAGAGCCGATCATCGAGTATCTGAACTCCAACATCGTACTGCTGAAGTGGATGATCTCCGAAGGCTACGGCGACCGTCGTACGCTGGAGCGCCGTATTCAGGGCATGGAAAAATGGCTGGCCGATCCGCAACTGCTGGAAGCCGATGCCGATGCGGAATACGCAGCGGTGATCGAAATCGATCTGGCGGAAATCAAAGAGCCAATCCTGTGTGCGCCGAACGATCCGGACGACGCGCGCTGGCTGTCTGACGTGCAGGGTGAGAAGATCGACGAAGTGTTCATCGGTTCGTGCATGACCAACATCGGTCACTTCCGTGCGGCAGGTAAACTGCTGGACGCGCACAAAGGCCAGCTGCCGACCCGCCTGTGGGTAGCGCCGCCAACCAAGATGGATGCCGCGCAGCTGACAGAAGAGGGCTACTACAGCGTCTTCGGTAAGAGCGGTGCGCGTATTGAGATCCCGGGCTGTTCACTGTGCATGGGTAACCAGGCGCGCGTGAAAGACGGCGCGACGGTGGTTTCCACCTCGACCCGTAACTTCCCGAACCGTCTGGGTACCGGTGCCAACGTGTTCCTGGCATCAGCCGAGCTGGCTGCGGTCGCTTCCCTGCTGGGTAAACTGCCTACGCCGGACGAGTATCAGCAGTTTATGGTGCAGGTGGATAAAACCGCTGCCGACACCTACCGCTACCTGAACTTCGATCAGCTGGGCCAGTACACCGAAAAAGCGGACGGAGTGATTTTCCAGACCGCGGTGTAAAATACGCCTGCCAGTGAAAAAGGGACGAGCGCATCGTCCCTTTTTTTATGCGCTTTTTTCCCTCGCCGTCTCCAGGCATAATGCGAGCGCGATCCCACTTTCTTGCGCGCGCTGCGCACAAAATGCACGAAAGCGTGCCGTCTGGCGCGCCACTGGTATGAGGCCAACATGGAATATGAATTTCTGCGTGACGTGACCGGTCAGGTCCGGGTGCGCATGTCGATGGACCACGAAGCGGTGGGGCACTGGTTCAATGAAGAGGTGAAAGAGAACTTTGCGCTGCTGGATGAAGTCGAAGCCGCGGTGCGTGCAGTCAAAGGCACGCAGCAGCAGTGGCAGCGCGTCGGGCACGAATATACGCTGTGGCTGGATGAGGAAGAGGTGATGATCCGCGCCAATCAGCTGGCGTTAGAGGATGACGGCCTGGAAGAGGGCATGACTTATTACGATGAGGAGAGCCTGTCGTTCTGCGGCGTGGAGGATTTCCTCGCGGTAATTGCTGCTTATCGCCGGTTTATGGCCGGCCGTTAACGGGCGCCCGCAGCCGGGGCGCCACTGTCGTTGCGCAGGTTACACGCCGTTAATGGCGGAACGGGCGTGGGATAAAGGTTCCTCATCCACAATCGGTTCGACCTTGCCGAGCAGGAACAGGTAGTTAAGGATTCCGATCACCACCAGCACCGCCGAGAACACCAGCGCCCAGGTAAAGTGGCCGGTGGCACCGACGATAGCGCCGGTAATGATTGGCCCGACCGCGCCGCCCATATTGGAGACGGTATTCTGCAACCCGGCAACAATTGACACGCTGTTGGTGGGCGCAACATCGCCCGGCAGCGCCCACACCTGAGATGCCGCGACGGTGGTGCCGGACTTAGCAATACACAGCAGCAGTACCGTCATGAACACGGAATCGGTGAACGGCGCGAACCCGATGCACAGCGCCATCAGCAGGCCAATCGTCAGGAACAGCTTGCGTGTGGCGGTCAGCGACAGCACTTTTTTGTGCACCATACGGTCCGACGCCCAGCCCGCCAGCACCTCAATCACCATGCCGCAGATCAGCGGCAGCGCCGCCACCATGCCCATTTTCAGGAAATCCATCCCTTTGTCTTTCACCAGGTAAGTTGGCAGCCAGGTGATAAAGAAGTAGGAGGTGTAATTGATGGTGAAGAAGCCAATACACATCGCCCAAATGTTGCGGTAGCGCAGCAGCTTGTACCACTTCATCGGCCGCACGTTCTTATCGCCGTGCTTCTGCGCCTGGCCATCGCGGATCAGGCGCACTTCATCGGTGCTGATCGCTTTGTGATCTTCCGGGTTCTCGGCATAAATGAAGTACCAGGCGATGACCCAGATCAGCCCGACGGCACCAATCGCCAGAAAGGTCAGACGCCAGTCAAACAGCGCGATCATAAAGACGATCAGC